>CAZAMT010000067.1:0-15382 GCA_964486145.1 uncultured Bacteroidales bacterium | reverse complement strand
CATTGAAAGAATTTTTTATAGAGATTATGATATAATCAGGTTATTTTATTTTGTGAAAATCAAATATTTTGTACTTTTAAACTTTCCTAACATAACTATAGAATGAATTCCCGGTGCTATTTTAACTATTGCGAAAGATATTAACTACTTAACCTAAACCATTTCTATTATGAATAAAAGAAGACATTTTTTAAAGACCCTAACTGCTGGTTCAGCATTTGTTGCCGTTTCTCACCCATTTTTTGCTTCCTCCTTTAATAACAATCGAAAACTGCAAAATATTGGCTATATCTCAGGAATAATCAAAGAGGAATTGAAAGGAGACTGGAAATCGGTGTTGAAGAAGACTGTGGAATACGGTTATTCCGAAATTGAAACGGGAAATTACCTGGGAGATTCGGCTGATTCATTTCTTTCTTATTGCAAAGAAATCGGGATAAAACCTATTGCCGGGGGAATTAAGTTTTCTGAAAACATGGATGAAGTTAAAAAATCAATAGAAAAAGTGAAGGCACTAAATGTTTTATACGGAGTTTCCTATTGGCCGTGGAAGGTTGGAGCACCTTTCAAGCTCGAAGATTGTAAAATAAGTGCGGACATTCTGAACAAAATTGGTGAAGCATGCAACGAATATGACTTGGAATTATGCTGGCATAACCACGATAATGAATTTATTGAAATGGAAGAAGGGCTGCCTTTTGATTATCTTATGAAACATACCGATAAAGATTTGGTAAAATGTGAAATGGATATCTACTGGGTTAAAAAAGGAGGAGCCGATCCGCTCAAAGTTCTTAAAAAATATGAGGGTCGTATCCCGATTTTACATGTAAAGGATATGGCGCCCGGCGAGGAGCAGACATTTTCCTGTCCCGGAAGTGGGATTATTGATTTTCCATCCATTTTTGCGGAGGCGGCAAATCAGAATATTCAACATTATTTCGTTGAACGGGATAAGGTTGTTGATGGAATGGCATGCCTTGAATCTGCTGCAGACTATTTAAAAAGCATAGAGTTTTAATTGATTTTTCAACTTAGATATTATGAAATTTTCAACAAATTGGAAAAAGTTTTTTTTAACAGTTCTTCGTTTTGCAATCGGGTGGCATTTTTTGTACGAAGGACTCGCCAAATTATTTACTCCTGACTGGTCGGCTTACAATTATCTAATAAATGCAACCGGCCCGTTTTCAGGCATGTACCAGTGGATGGCTTCCTCGGAAAGCATTCTTCAGGTTGTGGATTTTTTAAATGTTTTTGGGTTGATCATCATTGGAATTAGTCTATTCGTAGGAGTTTTTGCCAGGTATGCTGCTATCGCCGGTGTTGCCTTGCTTACATTATACTATTTCGCATATCCTCCTTTCGGTGCTTCTCTCGTGCACAACACCGAGGGGCAGCTTTACATTGTGAATAAGGTACTCATTGAAGCTATGGCTTTACTGGTGTTTGTTTTCTCCAGAGAAAGAGGATTTGGCATAGATAATCTACTGGCCCTTTTTGCAAAATCAAAAATTGAAGAGCAGGAGAAAAAGCATCCTGTCAACAACCGGCGCGAGGCTTTGAAAAATCTGGCAGCTTTACCGGCATTGGGTTTACTGGGATGGGGCGCTTTCAGGGAACATAAGAAATATGGTGTTGACGTAATGTCGGGGGCTACCATCCAGGTGAATCAGGCAACATTAAGCGAATTAAAAGGGGAGTTACCAAAAGGAAAAATCGGAGAGCACGATATCAGCCGGCTGGTTCTTGGCGGAAATCTGATTGGGGGATGGGCACATGCCAGGGACCTGATCTACGTTTCATCGTTGTTTAAAGCTTATAACAATGAAAAAAAAGTGTATGAAACCCTGATGTTGGCGGAAAATGCAGGAATAAATACCATTAATATTGGTTTTCCGTCGAATCCACTGCTTGCCAAATACAAAAAACTTTTTGGTAGTAAAATAAAGGTAATTTCACAAGTTGCTCCAAATATTGAAAATGGTGATTACTTTGAACAAATAAACAAGGCAATTGATTATGGTGTAGATATTTTACAGGTGCAGGGTAACTGGTGTGATTGGTTGGTGCGGGATAATAAAATTGATGTGGTTGAAAAAATGATTGAAAATATCCGAAACCAGGGATATACTGCCGGGCTTGCCTCGCACACGGTGGATGCCCTCATTGCTTGCGGCGACTACGGGATTGTACCCGATTATTTTATGAAAACGATGCACCATGATAATTACTGGTCCGCACATCCAATTGAAAACAGAGTTCCATTTGAGGTTGATGGTAAAAATCATCTCGACCATAACCGGTTTCATAATAATATTTTCTGCCTGTTCCCGGATCGTACAGTTGAATTTGTTCAAAAAGCAAACATCCCGGTGATGGGCTTTAAAGTTCTGGCAGCCGGTGCAATTAAACCTGAAGATGGTTTTCGATGGGCATTTGAAAACGGGGCTGACTTTATTTGCGTGGGTATGTTTGATTTTCAAGTTGTGAATGATGTCAATATAACCATTGACATTTTAAATAATATGCCAGTGAGAAGCAGACCATGGCTGGGATAAATTTATGTCAAGTGAATCAGGTAAGTTATTAATTGTTATTTCTGGCAGCCGGTTACGGGATTCAACAGGTTTTCATCGCTGATTCTCGCGAAACAGGTGAAAAAAGCCCGTTCGTTCCATATCGCGATCGGGAAATTCATAATCAATACCGTCCCACCCTTGTGCTCTGAGCACAAAATAATATACGCCTTCAGGTGCAGGACGCTGTGAATCACCAATATAACCATCCCAACCTTTCCAGTCGCGGATGTCGTTGCCTTTACTTCGATTAACAACTCTTCCCCATCGGTTAAATATCACAATTTCAAATGCACGGATGGACACGTCGTACACGCGAAAATAGTCATTGTTTCCATCTCCGTTTGGAGTAACAACTTTATCTATTTTCATTTGATTTTCTTTTGGGGTAAAATACGGCGGCACAAACAATTCGGAGGTTGCAATTTCAATTTCCACGGAATCACTGCTCATGCAACCTTCCTCGCTGTATGTTGTAAGCCTTATGAAGTAAGGGCTCTTTAAAGGATCATAAAATACATATTCAACACTGTCCGCGGTATAGTAGGTGGTATCACCTTCTTCATCCCCAAAATTCCATACGTAACGATCGGCATTTTCAGATTCTTTCGGGCTAAAATACATTTGGTACGGGGCTGATTTTGTGTCTTCATTTCGTGTGTTGTAATATTGCAAGCCATCATCAAAAGTAACTGGCGGAGCAATCGTATCCAGCACGGCTTTGGTTTGAATGGTTTCATAAAATACAGTATCGTATTGGGTAACACCATATTTGTCTGAAGCTTCCAAAAAATAATGTGTATCTTCTGTTGGCGGGTCAAATGTTCGATCTCTGATTTCAGAACCAGTAAACCTGTTGTCACTATTTGAGGGGTTCTTTCCGGCCGGATCTGATGTCCATGCATAATTGATGTAATTTGATAACACCAGCATGCTATCGTTGGACGGGTCATAATAATAAAATGTATCGGTGGCAACATTTGCTTTCAATTCTACATAATCACACGTATACCGCGAGGGAAGCAATTGCCCTTCCTCATCTTTGAATGTTATTTTTACAGGAATATTAATAAAATTGTTTATAAATACCCAGGCTATAATTGTATCATTGATGGTGCCATTTGAGTATACAACTGCATATCCTCCTGAACCAAGATTATCAAGCCTGGATAGAGCAGTGTTATTTTCTGTTTTTAAAGGATTTGAATAATCAAACCCGTTCATGTCCGCACTATACTGATACCATAAAAAAATCCAGTCACTTTCGCCATCCGGTGATGCCATTTCCAGGGAGCCAATGTTATTTTCAGTTTGATCCTTTGTTTTATTAAAAACAAACACGGTATCTTGCTCCGGGTGTTCCAGGTAAGCTGTTTTGTCCGTGTAATCGGCACCAGGTGCGCTTATTTGACCTAACAAAATCTGCAAGGGTAACCACATTAAAATGAATATGGATAACCAGCGTACATGTTGAATTAAGATTTTCTTGTTCATTCAATTTAATTCTAACTTCAGGGTCTGCTAAAATAAAACTTCTGAAAATGAAAAATATTATTTTAGGCTATTAAATTCATAATTTTTACAAATACCACCATTCAATTATTTGTAACAGCTTTAAAAACAAAGGGTGAAGGATATCCTGCAAAGCCTGTTAAAAAATAAACATTTTATCTGCAGGAATATCTTCGCACAATATTTATTTTTGACAGAATCAAAATGGATAGAATGACAAACTTTCTGGAAGGATTAAATAAAGTACAACGCGATGCTGTTGAAAAAACAGAGGGGCCCTCGCTGGTAATCGCGGGAGCAGGATCAGGAAAAACCAGGGTGTTAACATTTCGCATTGCAAATTTACTGTCAAAAGGGATTCCTCCATCACGTATTTTAGCGCTCACCTTTACAAACAAAGCTGCCCGTGAAATGAAAGAACGGATAGCCCGGATAGTGAGTCCTGAACTAACTGAAAGATTATGGACGGGTACATTTCATTCAATCTTCTCCCGGATATTAAGGTACGAGGCTGAGGTATTAAACTACTCATCCGGCTATACCATTTATGATACTGTTGATTCAAAAAGTGTTATCAGGAAAGTTATTAAAGATCTAAATCTCGATGATCAAACGTATAAACCGAACGATGTTTTAGGAAGAATTTCATCGGCAAAGAACAATCTGATAACCGTTGATGCATATCGTGCCAATACCGGGATCATGTCAGCAGACAGGAACAAAAACAGGGGCATGATGGCTGATATTTACCGTACGTACGTTGCACGTTGCCGGAAGGCCGATGCGATGGATTTTGATGATCTTTTACTGAATACAAATATTTTGTTCCGGGATCATCCGGAAATCCTGAAAAAGTACCAGGAGAAATTTGATTATGTTTTGGTGGATGAGTACCAGGATACAAATTTTGCACAGTATGTTATTGTAAAAAAACTCACCAGCAATCATAATAATATTTGTGTTGTTGGGGACGATGCTCAGAGTATTTATTCATTTCGGGGTGCTAAAATTGAAAACATACTCAATTTCCGGAATGACTATCCTGAATATAACATTTATAAGCTGGAGCAGAATTACAGGTCTACAAAAATGATCGTGGATGCAGCCAATAGCATTATTGCAAAAAACCGTGACCAGATTCAAAAGGTCGTTTTTTCAAAAAACGAGGATGGAGAGAAAATCAGGATCATACGCACGTTGTCCGACAATGAGGAAGGTTTTATTGTGGCTGGTTCGATTGTGGATGAGAAAAATATTTGTCGCTTAAAATTCAATGATTTTGCCATTTTGTATCGTACAAATGCCCAGTCGAGAATCTTTGAGGAATCGCTGCGTAAAAAAAACATACCCTACAAAATTTATGGAGCCATTTCCTTTTATCAACGAAAAGAAATCAAGGATCTCCTGGGGTATTATCGTCTAATAATAAATAATAAAGATGATGAAGCCATCAAACGGGTGATCAATTATCCGGCAAGAGGTATCGGACAAACAACTCTTGATAAGCTTGAGGCTGCATCAAATCTGAAAAATTGTAGTATTTGGGAAATTATAAATGAACTGGATGAATATAATCCAGGCCTGAATAAAGGCACACTCGCGAAAATTACAAGCTTTAAAGGTTTGATAGATGAGTACACCGCACTTCTTCCAACGACTGATGCATATAAAATAGCCCACGACCTTGCATCCAAAAGTGGTGTCTTAAAAGATCTTTACAACGGCGATGGCGTGGAGGAACGCATGCGATATGAAAATGTTGAAGAATTACTTAATGGTATTAAAGAATTTTCTGATAGCAATCAGATGGACGGCCAGGTTGTTACCTTAGACAGGTTTATGGAGAATGTGGCATTGCTGACCGATGCTGATAATGATAAGGATGAAGAACGGGATAAGGTTAGCCTGATGACAATCCATGCAGCGAAAGGTCTTGAGTTTAATCAGGTATATATTGTTGGTGTTGAAGAAGACCTGTTCCCTTCCAAAATGGCTATGCAAACACCGAAGGAAATAGAAGAAGAGCGAAGGTTGTTTTATGTTGCACTGACCCGCGCAAAAATGAAAGTTACCATTAGCTATTCCGAATCGAGGTATAAATGGGGTGTTCCTTCGCATTGCAGACCCAGCAGGTTTATTGCCGAAATTGATCCGGCTTATATTGATATGGCTCCGGAAATGGCTGCCAGGGATGCTTCCTATCAGGCTTCAAGTACAACAAATTACAAAAGTAAATTGAATAACCAGAGCAATGCCAGACAAATACCAGAACACGTTCGGAAAAACATGCTTAAAATATCAAAGGCAGGCCAGGTAAACGCGACACCTTCATCGGATTTTGAACCAGATGACCCTGCATTGATCCAGGCAGGTATGGATGTTGAACATCAACGATTCGGCATTGGTAAGGTTATTCAGGTAGAAGGTAGCGGCAGCCAGCGAAAAGCCATCGTATTTTTCGGTCAAAATCAGGAAGAAAAGAAATTGTTACTTAAATTTGCAAAACTTAAAATTCATAAAACAGTTTAAGTGACATACCTCACCTAAGCACTTATTTTCTTTGGTGGTATCACTTTTTACATTAGTTTTGTAATAAAATATTTAATAACAATGGATTACGATTATAACACAAGCAGGCCTAAACTGGTGCTACCCGAGTACGGAAGAAACATTCAGAAAATGGTTAAATATGCAATGACTATTGAAGACCGGGAAGAACGAAACCGTTCAGCCCAGGCCATTATCAACGTTATGGGAAATATGAACCCTCATTTGAGGGATGTGGCTGATTTCACTCACAAACTTTGGGACCACCTGGCAATCATGTCTGATTTTAAACTGGATATTGACTCCCCTTACGTGAAGCCTACCAAGCAGAAATTTGAGCAAAAACCACGTCCTGTACCTTATAATAATTACACCATTCGTTTCAAACATTATGGGAAAGCCATTGAATTGTTTATCGAAAAAGCCATTGAAATGGATGACGGATCAGAAAAGGATGCCCTTATTCAAATGATTGCCAATCATATGAAAAAGGCTTACCTTACTTGGAACCGTGAAAATGTTACCGACCAGCAAATTATTGAGGATTTGGAAACGATTTCAAAAGGCAGGCTCAAGGTCCCGGAAGATATTAAACTTCTTGAATCCAAGGATATTCTTTCCAGGGGGCATCGAACTAAAAAAGCTGGTAAGAAAAAGAGGTACAATAATTAAAAACAAAGTTTCCAAAAACCGAAATACAGTCATTTTTCCATGAGCATTTTTAAGGTAACCGGAGGAAAGCAACTAAAGGGCGAAATTTATCCTCAAGGTGCAAAGAATGAAGCTTTGCAGGTTATCTGTGCGACCTTACTCACTTCCGAACAGGTAATTATTCGAAATATGCCGGATATTCAGGATGTGAATATCCTCATTGACCTGATGAGAGATTTGGGAGTTGAGGTACAGTCATTAAATGCACATCATTATGTTTTTCAGGCAAAAACAGTCAATATTGAAGCATTGCTTGAACCTGAATTCATTGAAAAAGCCCGCCGCTTGCGTGGTTCCATTATGCTAATTGGTCCTCTACTGGCCAGATTTGGGTTGGGTTACATTCCACAACCGGGAGGAGATAAAATTGGGCGTCGCAGGCTGGACACCCACTTTAAGGGTTTTGAAGATCTGGGCGCCATGTTCAAGTTTAATAAAAAGGAAAGCTTTTTCAAGGTAAGCAGTAAGCGTTTAAAAGGCACGTATATGCTACTTGATGAAGCCTCAGTGACAGGTACCGCAAATATTCTTATGGCAGCATGTCTCGCAGAAGGAGAAACAACCATTTACCATGCAGCTTGTGAGCCTTACATCCAACAGCTTTGCCATATGCTAAATCAAATGGGAGCAAAAATAACCGGGATAGGTTCAAACCTTCTGAAAATTATGGGGGTAAAGCAGCTTGGAGGTGCAAAGCATATCATTTTACCTGATATGATCGAGGTGGGAAGTTTCATCGGCCTGGCAGCAATGACGGGGTCTGAAATCATTATTAAAGATGTTAATTATAACCAACTTGGACTGATTCCAAATGCATTTAACCGTTTAGGAATTCACTTTGAGAAAAAAGGCGATGATATCCTGGTTCCATCCCAATTGGGATATAAGGTGGAGACCTTTTTGGACGGGTCCATAATGAAAATTGATGATGCACCATGGCCAGGACTTACTCCTGACTTGATTAGCGTGATGCTTGTTGTGGCAACACAGGCAAAAGGAAGTGTGCTGATTCATCAGAAAATGTTCGAAAGCAGGTTATTCTTTGTTGATAAACTGATTGATATGGGAGCGCAGATCATTCTTTGTGATCCTCACCGTGCCACGGTGATCGGATTGGGTAACCATATGAAACTCAGGGCAACCACGATGACATCACCCGACATCAGGGCCGGTGTTGCATTGCTCATTGCGGCGCTTTCCGCCGAAGGTACTTCCACCATTTATAATATTGAACAAATCGATCGGGGGTACCAAAGCATCGATAAAAGATTGAACGCCATAGGCGCAAAGGTTATCAGAGCCTGATATTGCCAAAATTCTTATCCTGAAAATATGATCTTTAAGGGTAATGTGGTATTATTGCAAATTGAAAAAACAGATTTTTTCAATACATTAAAATGAACCTGTTGATATGAAGATTGCTGTTGATTTCGATGGAACGGTTGTTGAACACAGATATCCCGATATCGGGGAGGAGATGCTTTTTGCATTTGATACTTTGAAAGCACTGCAAAAACAGGGTCACCAATTGATATTATGGACATTTAGGGCCGGAAAGGAACTGGATGAAGCCGTTGAGTATTGTAGAAAAAGAGGTATTGAATTTTATGCTGTAAATAAAAGCTATCCTGAAGAAAAGTATGACGAATCCATTTCACGCAAAGTGGATGCCGATGTATTCATTGATGACAGAAACGTAGGAGGATTTCCCGGGTGGAGCCAGATTTGGCAAATGTTAAACCCCGATCATGATGATAGCCTGACATCAGACCTGGATAGCCTTTCAAAAATGAATAAATCTGTTGGAAACAGAATAAAAAGCCTGTTTAAATAGTATCTATCCAATGAAAAACTACGTTGAGAAATTTACCGGAATTAAACTGTTATTGTTTTTCATTGTGTGTACATCTTTTTATTGCTCCCGACCCTCTGAAAATGGGGCATCTTCAGATAAATCAGGCACAGCGGCCAAAAAAAAATTTGATAATATTGAATTCTCTTCACCCAGCCGGGATGAAACATTTACCATTGGTGATGAAGTAAACATTGAACTGAAAATTTCCAATCCTCAGACACAACCCGATTCGGTGCAGCTTTTCGCCCGGAATGATAAAATCTCTGTTTTGGTCAATGGTCAACAAAACTTTAGTTGGATCTCAAATGTAGATAAGGTGGGACGAACATCTCTGCGGACGGTGGCATTTTATGGCGACAGCCTGACAGAAACAACGTCTGTAAATGTTACCTTTTTGTCGGATATACAGCCCGGCATGGTTGAATTTCAAATCGTTGGTGAATATCCGCACGATCCCGAAGCATTCACCCAGGGTTTGGTGTTTGACAATGGTTATTTCTTTGAAAGCACGGGTCATTATGGAAAGTCAACGGTACGAAAGGTGGATGTTAAAACAGGAAATGTATTGAAGGTACATCAACTTGGACAGGAGTTTTTTGGTGAAGGACTCGCCATTTATGACTCCAGATTGTTTCAGTTAACCTGGAAAGAACAGGTAGGTTTTATTTTTGATAAAGAGAACTTTACCATGTTACAAAAAGTGTATTACGACATTAAAGAAGGCTGGGGACTCACATATAACGGGAAGGCATTCGTACTAAGTGACGGTACTTCCAAACTGTATTTTATGGATCCACAATATTTTACTGAAATCAGTAGGCTCGAAATATATGATGACAAGGGAATGGTACCGTATCTGAATGAACTGGAATACATTGACGGTAAAATTTTTGCCAATATCTGGGGAAAAGAAATCATTGCTGTTATTGATCCTTTAACTGGAAAGGTTACTCATTACCTTGATGTTAGTGAGCACGTTCCGTCTCAAAGAAAAAAATCCGGAGATATGGTTCTCAATGGTATTGCTTACAATCCCGGTAACGGAAATCTCTTCATCACCGGAAAGTACTGGCCGGTGCTCTATGAACTGGAATATTCACTGGTGCCATAAAAAATCACGAAACAGGTAACTTTTGTATCCTGTATTTGTAAGGCATTGATACGGTTATTTTCCACTTTTATTTATGAAAGTAAAGTTGACAGATTTCAAAATGCATTTTGTCATTTTGGAATACAACATTTCATTAAAAAACTGTCAAATTTTCAATTTGCATGTCGTGGCACATGCTTTGCCCAAAAGCAGGTATAGATTATAAATATGTTGCAAATGGCATGTTTAATTTTCGTTAAGTTTTTACGATATCATTCTGTAATTCTAATCCTGCATTTTGTTCATTCACAAGGCAAAATAAGGGGTTCGCCATCCAAAACAAATCTTTAAAAAAATTTAATCCAGGTTTCATCATATTGTGGATGCAATGTTTTAATTTCATAGTCGTTTAATACATAAACAAATCATATTAAAATGCTCGAACATCAAAAATATGTCCTTGAAAACGTTAGCAGTGATAAGCGTTTATTCAAAAAGGAACTATTAAAATCATTCAGGTGGTTAAATGACCTTGAAACAGTTATGTTGATGGAATGGGTTGAAAATAATTTCATGGATTCCCACTATGATATTATTTCAGAAGTTTTTGAAAACCATGTAGCGTAAATTGATATCCGTTTCCTGTCTTTTTATGCATGCAGGGAACTATTTTTTAGTTTTCTCTTGAAAAACTGAGTACAATTTTTTTCTTTTGCATTCAATTTCTATAAACCATTAATTAAAATCATATGGATATTGTTGTTGACAAGATAACAAAACTATATGGTGTCCAAAAAGCCGTGAACGAAGTTTCATTTAAAGTGAAGACAGGTGAGATTTTGGGTTTTTTGGGGCCAAACGGTGCAGGTAAAACAACCACGATGAAAGCGATTACCTGCTATTTTGCTCCTAATCAGGGAGATATTAAAGTTGGTGGGGTATCTATTTATGATGATGCAGAGGCCATTAAAAAAAATATTGGTTATTTGCCCGAATCAAACCCCCTTTATCCTGCTATGCCTGTTATTGATTATCTAACTTTTGTTGCTGAACTGCATGGTATTGAAAAACACAAAATCAAACCACGCATACTGGAAATGGTGAATATTTGTGGGCTTCATAAGGAAAAGCACAAGAAGATTGGTGAACTATCAAAAGGCTACCGGCAAAGGGTTGGCCTGGCACAGGCATTGATACACGATCCTTCTGTTTTGGTACTTGACGAACCAACCTCTGGTTTGGACCCCAATCAAATTGTTGAAATCAGGGAACTCATCCGGAAAATCGGAAAGGAAAAAACTGTAATCCTAAGTTCACATATTCTTGCTGAGGTGGAAGCTACCTGCGACAGGATTCTCATCATTAACAAAGGCAAGATAGTGGCAGACGGAACCGCGGGTGAACTGCGCAAAAAGGCTCGTGGGGAGGAGGTTCTTAAAATTGCCATTGAAGGTGATGAGGCGGGAAATATTGCCAGCGCACTGCACGAAATTGCCTCCGTTAGCACTGTAGATACAATTTCAAAAGGAGACAATACGTTTCAGGTTCATAGCAAGCCTAACATGTCGTCAAGGAAGGATATTTTTAACATGTGTGTGAATAAAAAATGGTACCTCCTGGAAATGACACCCTCGGAAACAAAACTCGAAGATGTATTCCGTGAATTAACATTAAATTAAAAAATTCATTCATAAATATTGATCAAGATGAACCCAACATGGATAATTGCTAAAAGAGAATTGAAATCATTTTTTGATTCCCTGCTGGCCTATATCATGATCATCGCGTTTTTAGGGTTTAGCGGGTTTTTCACCTGGCTATACGGGCGTGATGTGTTTTTCCTGAAAGAAGCCAGTCTCGAATCGTTTTTTAATATTGCCTACTGGACATTTTTCTTCTTCATACCTGCATTGACAATGGGGCTGGTTGCTGAAGAAAAAAATACAGGAACCATTGAATGGTTGCTGACAAAACCCGTTACAGACTGGCAAATGGTTACAGGTAAATTTTTATCCACATTTTTGCTAATTTGTATTGCCCTGTTGCTTACTATTCCATACTACATTACTGTTGCGAGTATTGGACCGATCGATCACGGGGCTGTGTGGACAGGATACCTCGGATTAATTCTAATGAGTTCGGCGTACATCAGCATAGGGGTATTTGCCAGTAGTATAACAAGCAATCAAATTGTATCGTTCCTGTTAGCGCTGCTTATTGGCATATTCTTCCACCTTCTCTTCGGAATGATAGCCCAATCCTTCACAGGAACCCTTGCAACTGTGTTTGATTACCTGAGCCTCTCAGCACATTACGAATCCCTCTCCAGAGGCGTGATTGATACCAAAGACATTATTTACTTTTTATCCATAATTTTTCTCGGACTGTTTTCATCGGAAGCAGTTCTGGCAAAACGAAATTTGGTTGATTAAAATTTATATCAGAAATGAAGAAAACGAAATCAGTGTACATAACATTATTGCTTATTTTAGGAATCATTGTTATGGTCAATATCCTGGCAAACCGATTTTTTCATCGGTTTGATTTAACAGAGGATAATCGCTACACCCTTAGCGAAGCAACCAGGGATATCCTGGAAACCCTAACACAACCGGTAACGGTAAAAGCATATTTTTCTGAAAATCTGCCTCCGGATGTTCAGCATTTACGAAGGGAATTTAAAGATTTGCTAACGGAATACAGAAGCATTTCCGATGGTATGCTGGCATTTGAGTTTATAAATCCAAATGAGGATGAAGCAACTGAAAATGAGGCGGCAAGCGCAGGCATTATGCCATTGCAAATCAATGTGCGGGAAAAAGATCAGATCAAGGTACAGCGGGCTTTTCTCGGTGCAGTGGTCCAGATGGGTGAAGAAGAAGATGTGATTCCGGTTATGCAGGAAACAGAAGGTATGGAATATGCACTTTCTACCAGTATTAAAAAATTGTCAGTTATAGACAAGCCGTTGGTCGGATTTTTACAGGGGCATGGTGAACCCGGTCTTGGACAGTTCAGGCAGGCATTGGCATCGCTAGACATTCTTTACCAGGTGGAGCCGGTTGAGCTAAACGATACCATTGACGAACTTGAAAAATACTCCACAGTTGCCATTGTTGCACCTACTGACTCTTTTCCTGAATCGCACCTGCAACAGTTAACCGACCATCTTGCCAAAGGAAGAAATCTTTTGATTGCCATGAACCGTGTAGATGCTGATTTAAACCAGGGCATGGGTAGTCTGGTGACAACCGGATTGGAGACCTGGCTTGAAAATCATGGCGTGAGGGTAAATCCGAATTTTGTTTACGACGAAACATGCATGCCAATAGGAGTGCAGATGCAGCAGGGCCCGTTTATGGTAACGCAGCAGGTGCAGTTACCCTATTTTCCGGTCATTGTAAATTTCCCGGAGCATCTGGTGACTACCGGGTTGGAGCAGGTTGTGTTTCAGTTTGTTAGTTCTGTCGAATTTCAGGGCGACTCAGCTATCAATTTTACTCCACTGGCACAAAGCTCCACCAGCGCAGGTATAAGTCCGGCCCCTACATATATCAATATTATGCGCGAATGGACAGAGGCTGATTTCGGAATGGCCAGAATTACCCTTGCCGGAGCAGTTGAAGGACCCATTGTTGGATCAAACCCTTCACGTATGGTGGTATTTGGGGATGGTGATTTTTCCGTAAACAGGAGTCAGCAGCAACAGCAGCAACAGTTAAATCCTGATAACGTTAGCTTATTGGTGAATGCCATCGACTGGTTGTCGGATGATACGGGATTAATAGAGTTACGGACCAAAGGCGCTTCGGCACGTCCCATTGATGAACTGGAAGAAGGAAAACGCACATTCCTGAAATTTTTCAACTTCTTATTTCCGATTGTACTAATCATTGTAATTGGCATTATTCGTATGCAGTACAGACAAAATTTACGAACCAAAAGAATGGAGGAAGGCTATGTTTAAAAAAGCAAATAATAAAGTTCTTGCCATTGTATTTGTTGTGTTACTGGCATTTGTCGTTCTCACGAATTTACTTGATGCGCGACGTGGTGATCGTACCTTCCGCAACGAAATATTTGACATTGATACGGCTGATATTTCATCAATAACAATTGATCCAAAAGGATTTGACAGGGAAGATGTCAGGATTTTTAAAACATCCGATGGTTGGAACGTAAGCTCCGGTGAAAAAGAATATCCGGCAGACAAAAACATTGTCAGGAATATTCTTGGAGAGCTTGCAGGAATGACTGCCCAGCGTGTTGCAGCAACCAAAGAAGACAACTGGAAAAAATACGAGGTAACCGATTCGCTGGCTACAAAAGTTTTGGTTGAAACCGGTAAGGATGACGCGTTGCTTTACATTGGTCGATTTTCGTACAGGCAGCCTCGTAATCCACAGCAAATGCAAATGCCTTACGGACAACAACAGGGAACCATGTCAACATACGTTCGTTTGGGCAACGAAGATGAAGTTTATTCGGTAGAAGGTTTCATTGGAATGACATTCAACCGTGAAGTCGATGATTTCAGGAACAGAACTGTTATTAAATCAAGCAGATTCGACTGGGAGGAACTGAGTTTCAGTTATCCGGCAGACAGCTCCTTTACCCTTTCAAGAACTGACCAGGGTTGGTTTGCTGATGGAATCAAAGCCGATTCAACGTTGGTAGCAGATTATCTGCAAACAGCTTCAAACCTTTCAAGTTCCCATTTCGTGGATGACGTGCAGCCTCAGGGAAGTCCTTTATTTGAGCTGCAGGTAAAAGGTGCTGAATTAAAACAACCGATAACAGTGCAGGCACATCTGGCAGATTCAGTTTATCAATATTACGTATCCTCTTCACAAAACCCCGGCGTTTATTTCAACGGGGCTCAAGCGGAACTGGCTGATAAAATATTCATTGGTAAGTCGGAATTATTGAACATAACAATGGATGAATAAAATATGCATTTACGCGCTACCATGAAAATGTAAACAGACGTTGTCTTACTTTCATGTGTTTAAAATTTGTGACCAGTCTGATTATGTGCCACACTTTTTAATCATTGTGCGTGCTTGCTCCGCTGAAGCTATGCGAAAG
>CAZAMT010000066.1:0-15528 GCA_964486145.1 uncultured Bacteroidales bacterium | reverse complement strand
GAAAAACCTGTAAAATTTCGAGTTTATTTATCCCCACCGAAACATGAAACAGACCTCCGACAAATCGGAGCAAGCTATCCGCCAATTGTCGGACAAGTTGTCTGAGATAATTACTGAGGCGCACACGACCATGATTGAAATGTGTGCCAAATTTCAGGTTTGGTCACAAATTTTAAACAGATGAAAAGTAGTTTTTATGAGATGAACGACATAATCCGGGTGTAAAACAATCTGCAACAGGAAAAGATAACAAACAATCGGGGTTAATATCAAATTAGTGATTGCCTTTATCTTGATGCAGAAGATGCATCTTAGCCTGCAAATACGTGTTTTTAAATCATCTGTGTACAAATCATGCGTTGATTGCCAATGCAGGAATAATTAGATTTACTGGTTTGATAAGCAACCGATTATCACAAATTTTAATGAATTTCTATTATCTTAGCGCTGTTATTAAAATAATATAATTGTAACAATATATAGTGAATCAAACCCGTATTTTGCCAAAATATAAAAGGCAACGTTTTGATTCATAAGAAAATACGTAATAATGAAGAACGATAAAATTGTAGTAGGAATTACGCAGGGAGATATCAATGGTATAAGCTACGAAATCATTATAAAAACCCTTTTGGATCAACGCATGATCGATTTTTGCATTCCCGTTGTCTATGGCTCCCCAAAAGTTGCTGCTTATCATCGAAAAGCATTAAATATCAGCAATTTTAGCTTGAATAATATTACCAAAGCCGATGACTGCAATCCAAAACGCCCAAACATCATTAACTGTTGTGATGATTCGATAAGAGTTGAACTGGGAAAATCCACCACTCAGGCAGGTGAAGCCTCGTTCAGCGCGTTAAAACTGGCAGTAAGAGATTTACAGGAGAGCAAAATCGATGTACTGGTAACCGCTCCCTTCAATAAGTTTAACATGCAGTCAAAGGATTTTTCATTTCCAGGCCATACTGAATACCTGCAAGCCGAATTTAACGTGGACGATGCCATCATGTTAATGGTTTCCGATTACCTGAAAGTAGGCGTTGTAACCGGGCACGTCCCAATGGCCCAGGTTCCGGGACTAATTAAGAAAGATACCATTGTAAGTAAAATAAACGTACTCAACAAGTGCCTCATTGAAGATTTTGGGATACGCAAACCCCGGATTGCTGTGTTGAGTTTAAACCCCCATTCAGGAGAAAACGGCATGCTCGGCACTGAGGAGCAAACAGAAATTATACCTGCAATCAATGAAGCCAAAGAAAAAGGATATATTGTGATGGGACCTTTTGCATCCGATGGCTTCTTCGGTTCCGGCGATTTTACAAAATTTGATGCTATTCTTGCAATGTATCATGACCAGGGACTTACTCCTTTTAAATCGCTGGTAACCGATGGAGGTGTAAATTTCACCGCAGGACTGCCGGTTGTGCGAACATCGCCTGCACATGGAACAGCCTATGCCCTGGCAGGTAAAGGGGAAGCCTCTCCCGATTCATTCCGAAAAGCCTTATTTATGGCTTGCGATATTTACATGTCAAGAAACAACTTGAAGGAGCTTTCAAAAAATCCAATGAAATCATATGATATTTCGAGTATCTGAGTATTTTTGACAAAATTTAGTAATCGTTTGTCACATAAAACAGCTTTCTCTTTATGTATGAATATGTTGAGGGAAAAGTAGAAGAAATCACTCCTGCCTATGCTATTATCAATAATAATGGTATAGGCTATTTTGTGAATATCTCGCTTTCTACATTTCCGGCACTAACAAAAGATGCAATTATTAAATTGTACCTCCATCAGGTTGTACGGGAAGACGCCCATCTACTCTTTGGATTTGCCTCGAAAACCGAACGGGAAATTTTTCGACTGCTGATTACCGTTTCAGGAATTGGTGCCAACACAGCCCGAATGATGTTGTCATCCATGTCGCCAACAGAAATAAGGGAAGCCATTCTTTCCGAAAATCTGAATACACTGAAAAGCATCAAAGGTATTGGAGCAAAATCAGCCCAACGGCTGATTGTGGAACTTAAAGATAAGCTGGGCAAAGACATCTCCGGTGAAGATTTTTTTATGCCCAAGGACAATACTGTTCGTAATGAAGCGTTATCTGCTTTAGTTGCTTTGGGGTTTGGAAAGCCTGCGGTTGAAAAAGTTATTGACAAATTAATATCTGAAAATCAAAATATAAGCGTTGAAGACCTCATTAAGCAGACGTTAAAGAAATTATAATTAAACCTTTTAGCTGGCCAATTGATTAAAATGTTGAGATACACGCTTTTGGGGATGGTAATTGTTTGCTATCTTGCTGTGTTTTGGGAGTTAAGCGCTAATGAAAAAAGTGATTCCAACTGGTCGGCAGATTTTTCTGAATTACCTGTAATTGTTGAACAACCTGATTCGATACCTGATGAATCCGACGTGGATCTTCCCTATCCGTTCGAGGATAAAACAGGAAATCCTTTTCTTGATCAGCAGGAAGAATCACCCCTGTATTTAAGGAAACCATCGAATATCCAGTCTGATGTAATTTATGATCCCGAAACAGGAGAATATGTTTTCGTGGAAAAAATCGGCGATATGCATTACCGGACACCTTATTCCATGTCACTTGAAGAATATAATGAATACCGTCTGCAAAAAGAAAAAAGAAATTACTGGCAACAAAAATCCCAAACCGGTGATTTGGATCAGCAACAATCGTTTGTCCCAAGTTTCAACATCCGTGGAGAAGCATTTGATAAAGTATTTGGCAGTAACACAATTAACATTACACCACAGGGATCTGCCGAAGTTATTTTTGGCTTTACCATGAATCGAATTGATAATCCCACCATTCCGGAGCGATTGCGTCGCACACCATCGTTCACTTTTGAAGAAAAAATCCAAATGAACGTTGCAGGTACCATCGGCGATAAGCTCGAACTTGGAATCAATTACAACACAGAAGCCACATTTGATTTTGAAAACAAAACAAAACTGGAATATGTTGGTGACGAAGACGAAATTATCCAAAAGATTGAAGCCGGAAATGTTACGTTGCCTCTCTCCGGATCGCTCATAACAGGAAGTCAAAGCCTTTTTGGGCTAAAAACGGAGCTTCAGTTTGGCAAACTAACCATGACCAACGTCTTTTCGCATCAGAAGGGTGAAAGCTCAGTTATTGAAGTACAGGGAGGTGCACAGGTATCAGAATATGAAATATCTGCCGGAGATTATGACGCGAACCGACACTTTTTTCTCGCACATCATTTTGGTGGTGAAAGGTATAACACTGCCATGAGAAACCTGCCGGTAATTCGATCCAATATCCAGATTGAGGAAATCGAGGTTTGGATCACCAATAAAACGCGAAATACCGATGGAGCAAGAAGTATCATTGCCCTGGCAGATCTCGCTGAATACGAAAACAAAAGACTTACAAATCCATCGGAGGTATCGATCAATGACGGGCCTTCTGTTCCATTTAATGAAATAAATACGCTGTATAACCAGGTAAAGGATTTAAACAGGGATATCGGCGACATCACCACAGCACTTGAAAACCTGGGATTTACCGCTGGCAGGGATTTTGAGAAAGTGGAACTTGCGAGGAAACTGGACCCGCGTGAATACACATTAAACCGCGAACTTGGCTTTATATCGCTCAATACTGCATTGAATGCCGATGAAGTGCTGGCTGTTGCATACCGCTACAAATACGCAGGTGAACAGACGTACCGAAAGGTAGGTGAACTTACCAATAACGCGCCCAGTGATCCGCAGGTAATATTTGTTAAGCTGCTTAAAGGAACCAGCTTATCACCACAATTTAAAACCTGGGATTTAATGATGAAAAACATTTATGCCATTGGCGCCTACCAGGTAAACAAAGAAGATTTTATGTTAAATGTTCTCTACCAGGATGATACAAAAGGTCAGGCAGTAAACTATATTCCAACAGCACAAACCAGTGATTCCATTTTATTAAGGGTTGTTGGCCTTGACCAATTAAATATTCAAAATGAACCTTACCAGGATGGTATGTTTGATTATCTGCCGGGCTTAACCATTTATCCATCGAACGGAAGAATTATATTTCCAACAGTAGAACCTTTTGGAAGCAGCATGGAATCGTATCTCAAATACGAATACGATATTCCGGAAAACCAGGCATTGCCCGATTCATTGAACCGATTTGTTTTTGATTCGTTGTATCGTTCAACAAAAACACGTGCGCTTCAAATTGCTGAGAAAAACAAGTATTTGATCGCCGGAGAGTACAAATCTGCCTCCGGTTCGGAAATTCAACTCAATGCACTGAATGTGCCAAGAGGTTCGGTAGTTGTAACTGCCGGCGGCATCCAACTGACAGAAAATGTTGATTACACCGTTGATTATACACTGGGTCGTGTAAAAATATTAAACCAGGCTATTCTTGAATCCGGTCAACCGGTCCGCATTTCGCTGGAAAGTAATTCATTATTCAACATCCAAACCAAAACCCTGATGGGTACGCATTTGAATTATAAATTTTCTGATGACTTTTTCCTCGGTGGTACCATTTTAAATCTCACTGAGCGCCCGCTAACAAAAAAAGTGAACTTTGGAGACGAACCCATTTCAAATACCATTTGGGGACTTAACGGCTCCTACCGAACAGAATCACCTTTTCTTACCTCACTTATTGACAAAATTCCATTGATTGAAACCAAAGAGCGTTCGAATATTCAAATTGATGGCGAATTTGCACATCTAATCCCCGGATCATCAAAAGCAATCGGGAAAAACGGCATTGCTTATCTCGATGATTTTGAAGGCAGTGAAACCGCTATTGACATGAAATCATTTCCTGCATGGGTGCTGGCAAGCACACCGCAGGGACAGGAGAAATTCCCTGAAGCTTCGGAAACGAATAATCTGGCGTATGGTTTTAAAAGAGGCAAGTTGGCCTGGTATGTGATTGATGATATTTTTCAGGAAAAAACCAGTTTCACTCCTGATCATATAAAATCCGATGACGATGCGCGATCCAAACACATGGTCAGGCAAATATTTGAACAGGAAATTTTCCCTAACCGCGATCGGGAACACAACATTCCAAACCGTCTTGCAGTGCTCAACATGGCTTTTTACCCGGATGAACGGGGTCCATATAATTACGATGTAAATGGTTTTGACGCATCCGGAGTTAAATATGCAAGCGGTATAAACCCCGATGGTACACTGAAAAATCCGGAAACAAGATGGGGCGGAATCATGCGCGAGGTAATGACTAACGACTTTGAATCAGCCAACATCGAGTTTATAGAGTTCTGGATGATGGATCCGTTCGCTGATGACACAACAGCCTATGACAATCCGGAATACCTTGGTGAAGATCCAGCCATCTACTTTAACCTCGGAAACATTTCAGAAGATATACTTAAGGATTCACGAAAATCATTTGAAGACGGATTGCCCCGCTCAGAGGATGATCTGAACATCTCGCTAGATACCACAGCATGGGGTGTTGTATCCCGAAGCCAGACTTATGTAAATTCGTTTGATAACGACCCGGGGGCCCGACCATTACAAGACGTAGGTTTGGATGGCCTTCAATCCGAAGATGAAGTTGAATTTTTTAGTGAGGTATTCGTGGATAAATTAAATGCAATGGTTGACTCCGGGTTTCTTAATCAGGAAGCATACGATGCATTACTTAATGATCCATCGAGCGACGATTTCCATTATTATCGTGGTTCGAATTACGATCAACTCGAATTGGGCATACTCGAGAGGTATAAAAATTACAATGGACACGAAGACAACTCGCGGACAACCGAAAACTCTGAAGAGCCGTACCCTACAACCGGGAAAAATTCTCCGGATGTTGAAGATATAAACCGCGATAACACATTGAGTGAAGGAGAAAGTTACTTCCAGTACAAAGTAAGTTTGCGTCCGGATGCTTTGGAAAAGGTTGGTAGTAACTATATAACAGATATCGTTAATTATACTGCAAAATTCGATAATGGAGAGAATTCGGAAGTTCGCTGGTTACAATTTAAAATTCCACTTGAAGAGTTTGAAAGGTCCGTTGGATCAATACAGGACTTTAAATCCATCCGGTTTATGAGGATGTTTTTGCACGGCGCTCAGAAAGATGTATTTCTTCGTTTTGCAACACTTGATTTGGTGCGCAGTGAATGGCGAAAATACAACCTCCCATTGTACGAAACCATTGAGCAGGTTACCGGAAATGCTGAGGAAGGCGGCCTTGATATTTCGGCTGTAAACATTGAAGAAAATGGAAATAAAAAACCGGTGAATTACGTGTTGCCGCCAGGATTTGACAGGGAAATTGACCCTTCGAACCCGCAAATCAGGCAGTTGAATGAGCAATCCATGGTAATGAAAGTGACCAACCTGGAAGACGGTGATGCAAGAGCAGCATATAAAAACACCAACCTTGACATGCGCCAGTATAAAAAACTAAAAATGGAGATTCATTGTGAAGAACTGATTGATGACCCAACACTGGATGATGGAGAACTGACGGTATTTATCAGGTTGGGTTCGGATTACATCAACAATTTCTATGAATATGAAGTGCCATTGAAACTGACCCCTCATGGAAAATATAATAATTCGAATGACGATGACCGCTTTGTTGTATGGCCTGAAGAAAACCGGATAGATATTGATTTAAGCCTGTTCACGGATGCCAAACTCGCAAGAAACGATGAACGCAGAAGGGTGGGATCAAATGTATCGTTTAATACTGTTTACGAATATTTTGATGCAGACAAACGGGTTGTCGTCAGGGGAAATCCAAACCTTAGCAATGTGCGTACCATCATGATAGGTGTCAGAAATCCGAAAAGGTCAAACTATTTGAGTCCGGATAATGACGGATATCCGAAATCCGGCGAAATCTGGGTAAATGAACTGCGACTTACTGATTTTAAAGACAAAAGCGGTTGGGCTGCCAATGCACGCGTTAAAGCAAACCTGGCAGATTTTGGTTCAGTCTCTGCAGCTATTGCAACAAGTACGCCGGGCTTTGGGAGCATCGAGCAAAAAGTAAATGAGAGAGCTACTGAAAACCTTTTTCAGTATGATGTGGCAACCAACCTCGAACTGGGAAAGTTTTTCCCTGAAAAAACAGGGATTTCAATACCCATGTATTTTGGAATTTCTGAAAGATTTATCAATCCGGAATACAATCCGCTTGAACCAGATATAAAACTGAAGGAATCAATACAAAATGCGGAATCACAGGAAGAAATTGAGGAAATAAAAAACTTTGCCCAGGATTACACGAAACGGCAAAGTTTAAATTTCACAAACGTAAAAGTGAACAAACGCTCCGGCGATCCAAAAATCTATGATATCTCAAATTTTGCCGTGAGTTACTCGTATAGTGAAATTTATCATCGCGATATCAATACCGAATACAACAAGGATTTAACCTACAGGGCTGCTTTTAGCTATAACTACAATAACCGTCCGGAGAATGTTACCCCGTTCAGAACCGCGAAGGTTTTGAACTCTCCCTATTTGAGGCTCATCAAAGATTTCAATTTTTATTACCTTCCGTCAAGATTATCTTTCCGTACCGACCTGAACCGGCTGTATTCGGAGAATAAAATCCGTAACCTGAATAATCCGGATATAAGAATACCGGAAACCGTGTTCAAGGATTACACATGGAACAGGTATTATGATGTGAAATTTGATTTGTCAAGATCCATCAAGCTTGACTTTTCAGCAGTTACCGCCGCGCGATTTGACGAAGCCAACCAACCATTTGATGATTTTGGCATTGGTTTTAAATATGATCCGAATCCGGATTTGGAAGGAAAGTACCCGCTTGGTCGAACCCTAAATTACCGGCACAATGTCAGAGCGAGTTGGACAGTTCCTGTAAATAAGTTACCTCTCCTTGACTGGATGAATGTTACAACGCAATATGATGCAAATTACCAATGGCAATCGGGCCCTCAAAAGTTATCTGATGATGAATCCGGTGAACGTCTTGGGAATACCATTTCCAATTCATACAGTTGGAGCATAAACAGCTCCAACCGGTTAAACTCACTATATAACAAAATAGGGTTTATTAAGCGTATCAACATGAAGTACAGCGGACGCGGACGCCAGGAACCAGTAGAATATAAGACTGTGACTTACGAACGAGCGCGGACATTCTTCAGGGAAGGAGCAGCAAAATCAATTAATCATAAATTAAAAACCGAAGATGTAACCGTAAAAGTATTCAATGAACAAGGTCAGGAAGTTCCCTCTGAAGTGGATGTGGTCAGTGAAAACAAAGTAAGGGTGACGGTTGCCGAGGATCTGAGAGGAGCGGGTGTTTTGGTTGAGGGTCAGGTAGAAAGGAAAGAAAACCCCTTGATTTTTATTGGTGAGCAAATTGTAAGAATTGGTACGGGAGTCAAAGATATTTCGGTTTCGTATCGTGAAACAAAAGGAACAATTTTGCCCGGTTACAATAATGAAACATCATTCCTGGGAATGGAGACCGTCAATGGAGTGATGGCGCCAGGTGTGAAATTCATTCTCGGTTTACAGGAATCAGACTTTCTGGAACGTGCCAAACAAAATAATTGGCTTACTGGCAATGAATTTCAGTTAACCCCGGTAAGTCAGAATAACTCAAATAACTTAGAAATCCGTTCAACTTTTGAACCGATCAAAGGTTTTCGTGTAAATCTAAACGCCAATCGTTCAGAAACAGAAATCCGAAGTTTAAATTTTGACCTGGTAAACCGTTTATCAGATATCAGTGACCAGGACTATTTAAGATCCGGTAGTTTTAGTATCTCGTGGATTACCTGGCGCACATCATTTGAAAAGATGAAAGCTGAAGATGGTTATTTTTCCCAGTCATTTGAAGATTTCAAAGCATATCGGCGCACCATTTCGGAAAGGAAAGCTTTGAAATTCAAAGAAACATATCCGAATTACGTGCTGACACCGGATCCGAATAATAAGGAGTTTTACGCCGGGTTTGGTCCAACATCAAAAGAAGTGTTGTTACCTGCATTTTTAGCGGCATATACCGGCGTATCACCCAACGACATAACAATGAAACGGAAACCATCGGTTCCGCTGCCAAACTGGAGAATTACATTTGATGGTTTATCGAATATTGAATTTGTAAAAAAATACCTCCGTTCCATCAATATTAACCATAGCTATCGTTCGAGGTACAGTATCGGTTCACTGGCAACCAATCTTGATTATCAACTGGATGGTGGCGTTCCCAACAGAGACATACAGGAAAATTTTATGTCACCACTCGAAGTAAACTCGGTATCCATTGAAGAACAACTGAGCCCGCTTATTGGCATTGATATGAACTGGTTAAATAGTTTAACTACCCGCTTTGAAATTAAAAAAACACGGTCATTGGGACTGAACTTTGCCAACAACCAATTACTTGATCTTACCAACAATGAACTGGTCATTGGGGCCGGATATAGCATCAAAGACGTTGAACTTGTCATCAATGCAGGTAGTGGCCAAAAAGCATATGAAAGTGATTTAAACATCCGGGCGGATCTATCCATCAGAGACAGCAAAACCGTGATCCGCAGGCTGCAACAAACCGATGTTGGCATACCTACCGAAGTGTCAGCAGGTGAACGGAGATTTACGATTAAAACAACCATGGATTATGCATTGAGCGACAGCTTTACCATTAGCTTCTTCTTCGATCGTGTGCTCAATGAGCCTGCATTAACCAATAGTTATACCTACGCAAACACCAATATTGGTTTTAGTGTAAGATTTACACTGATTCAATAGGCCTGTTTTATAAAAAAATGTAAATTTGGAACTATATCTCAAATGTTCACCATTAAAATAATTAAACGATATGAATTTACCTGATAATTTAAAGTATACCAAAGATCATGAATGGATTCGCATTGAAGGAGACGAAGCATATGTTGGCATAACCGAATACGCCCAGGAAGAACTTGGTGATATAGTTTTTGTGGAAATTGAAACGGAAGGAGAAGACCTGGACAAAGAAGAAGTTTTCGGAACCATTGAAGCAGTTAAAACTGTTTCTGATCTTTTTATGCCTGTATCAGGTAAAGTGTCGGAGGTGAACTCAAAACTGGAAGATGCCCCCGAAATGATTAATCAGGATCCTTATGGCGATGGATGGTTGATAAAAATCAGCATCAAGGATAAATCGCAACTGGATGATCTGCTTGATGCATCCAAATATGAAGAAATGATCAATGCATAAAAATTATCATACCAGCAATTTATTGAGGATGTCCAATAACTCGTAAAATGAACATTGCCGCAAAGGCTCAATGATTCCTGAAAGGAAAATATTTAAATTGCTTTTGATACGAGTAAACTTTGTGCTTTTGTGTCTTAGTGACTGAAACTTGACTTTTTGGATACCCACTTTTTTTTATTCCAATGAAGTACATTTTCAAAACCTGAACACAACATTTCCGTATATAACCACGATTTTTGAAACGCTTACAAAAAACCCTGTCCATGAAGATTCTTGTAACCGGAACAGCCGGATTCATTGGTTATCACCTAACAAAAGTATTGCTTGAACGCGGTAATGAAGTTGTCGGACTTGATAATATAAATGACTATTATGATGTCAACCTCAAATATGCCAGGCTTGCAACTACCGGCATTGAAAAAAATAAGATAGCTGAAGGAAAATTAATAAAGAGCAGCACGTACCCAAACTATCAGTTCATTCAGCTTAACCTGCGGGATCGCGAAAATCTTCAAACGCTATTCCAAGAACAGCATTTCGATAAAGTTTGCAATCTTGCAGCACAGGCTGGTGTTCGCTACAGTCTGGTAAATCCGTATGCATACATTGAAAGCAACATCACCGGTTTCATCAATATCCTTGAATGTTGTCGTCATCATAACGTAAAGCACCTGGCTTATGCAAGTAGCTCAAGCGTTTACGGCCTGAATGAAAAAATGCCATTTGCAACGTGTGACAATGTGGATCATCCGGTGAGTTTATATGCTGCAAGTAAGAAAAGTAATGAACTGATGGCACATACATACAGCCACCTTTATGGATTGCCTACTACCGGACTTCGCTTCTTTACCGTATATGGCCCATGGGGAAGGCCGGATATGGCACTGTTTTTATTTACAAAAGCCATTTTAAATAATGATCCCATCAACGTTTTTAATAACGGAGATATGAAAAGGGATTTCACGTACATCGATGATATTGTAGAAGGTGTGAAGAGAGTCATTGATAATCCTCCGGTAGGAAATCCGAATTGGACTGGTAAAAAACCCGATCCATCATCGTCCAAAGCTCCCTACAAAATTTATAATATTGGAAATAATAATCCCGTTCGATTAATGGATTTCATTGAAGCTATTGAAAAAGCACTTGGTAAAGAAGCTAAAAAAAATATGATGCCCCTGCAACCGGGAGATGTACCTGCAACTTTTGCAGATGTAATAGATTTGGTTGAAGATTTGGGATACAGGCCTTCGACATCAATTTTTAATGGAATCAGTAATTTTGTAAGTTGGTACAGAAAGTTTTACCAGGTTTAAATTGTTTGGTATATATTCGCCATTTGATTTTGATCCTTGCAGATAATAAAAATTCAATATCAGGGTTTTATTCTGATAAACAGGTTTAAACCAATTGACAGATCCAAAACAAGTTATGAAAATAAACAAATGCATCAGGATTTTCATTATCCTACTTTCATTCATAATAAGCCATCCGGTTGGTTTTACTCAGCCCAATGACCTGAATCAGCAAGACTTAAGTGAAATTAAGGTTGATGAACTGACAGACAGACAGATACAGGCCATTCTCGACCGTGCAGAAGAAAGCGGAATGACACAGGAACAACTGGAGTACATGGTACAAGCCCGGGGAATGCCGGCTTCGGAATTAAACAAATTGAAACAACGCATAGCAGCATTAAGCGATAAAATACAGGATCAACAAGTGTTGAAAGAAAGAGGACGCCAAATTAAAGATGAAGTATCCGTAAGGGAAACAGAGGACCTGCTGGAATCCATCTTTACATTTGCGAAGGATTCGTTAACCGAAGAAGAACTGTACCTTCAAAAAATATACGGTTTTTCATTGTTTAACACAAAAGAATTAACATTTGAACCGTCGCTTAACATTGCAACACCCGAAAACTATCTATTGGGCCCCGGAGATGAGGTTATCATTGATGTTTGGGGGGCTTCGCAACAAAACTATTCCCTTGAAATAAATCCGGAAGGTTATATTTTTATCAATAACCTCGGCCCGATCTACGTTAGCGGCTTAACCATTGAAAAAGCATCAGCTAAAATAAAATCGAAATTAAAAAATATATATGCAGGAATGTCGGGCTCTAATCCGAATACGTTTGCCCAAATCAGCCTCGGTAATTTAAGAACCATCAGGGTAAATGTGGTTGGAGAGGTTAATCTTCCTGGAACATACAGTTTACCATCGCTGGCTACAGTGTACAATGCCTTGTATTATGCAGGAGGACCAGGAATAAACGGTTCATTTCGGAATGTAAAAGTAATGCGTGAAAATAAGGAAGTTGCAGTACTCGATTTATATAATCTTTTGGTGAAAGGAACAGCCGAAGGAAACATTCATCTTCGCGACCAGGATGTAATATTCGTACCTGTCTTCAAGAAAAGAGTGGAATTAACAGGTGAAATTGTAAGACCCGCCATTTACGAGGCCAAAAATGAAGAAACAGTTGAGGATATTCTGATGATGGCAGGAGGATTCACCGGTAATGCCTACAAAGAACGCATCCGTATTTTCAGGAAAGATTCCAAAGAGCATAGAATGGTGGATGTTACTGCAGATCAGTACTCCCTTGAAAAGGTACAAAATGGTGATGAAATTGAAGTTTCACCCATATTAAACCGGTACCAAAACCGTGTTGAAATCTCCGGTGCCGTATTTCGTGAGGGTGTTTATGAATTCAGTCAAGGTATGACTATTAAAGAATTGATCAACACCGCCGATGGGCTCCGGGAGGATGCATTTGGCACACGGGGATCCATTTACCGAAAAGGAAGCAACCTCAAAACAACCATCATACCTATTGATCCTGTGGCAATTGTAAATGGAAACGCTGCAAACATGGCGTTGAAGGATGGAGACTTTATCAAAATCCCTTCCATTTTCGATTTGGAAGAGGAACTGAGCATCCAGGTACAGGGAGTGGTGTTGCAACCTGGCGAATATCCATATTACAAAGATATAACGCTTGGCGATGTGATTTTAAATGCCGGAGGATTCCTGGAATCAGCCTCAATTGCCAAGATTGAAGTAGCCCGACGCATAAAAAACAACATGGCAGAGAAACCATCTTCAGAAGTAGCTGAAGTGTTTCAATTTAGTATTACGGAAGATTTGCGTATCAATGATGAGGCTGCCAGTTTTATCCTGGAACCTTTCGACATGGTATTCGTTAGAAAGTCGCCCGGTTATGAAGAGCAGCAGGTGATAAACCTCGAAGGTGAAGTGGCTTTTCCGGGTTCATATGCCCTTTCCAATAAGAATGATCGGATATCTGATATGGTCCAGCGGGCAGGAGGCTTAACACCGGATGCATATATCCCCGGGGCAAGGTTAATAAGAACGGTTCAGATTGATGAAAAAGAGCGTCAACGGGCTTTGCAGGCCATCATGCGCGAGTCAGAAGATACCGTTCAGGTTGAAGTTGAAACAGAAAAACAACAGGCCATTGGTATTGATCTTGAAAACATCCTTTCACAACCGCATTCGAAATACGATTTGTTGTTGCAAGACGGGGATCAATTGGTTATTCCGAAACAGCTTCAAACGGTTCGCTTAAGCGGAGCATTGCTTTATCCGGCAACGGTGCGTTATGAACCAAATAAATCGTTACGGGCTTATGTTGGGCAGGCGGGTGGATTTGCGCAGAATGCAAAGGAAGATAAAGCATATATAATTTATGCCAATGGCTCGGTTGCAAGGACAAAAAAATTCTTATTCGTTAAGAATTATCCGAAAGTGGATCCAGGAGCTGAGATTGTTGTACCCACGAAACCTGAAAAAGAAGGCATGTCAACCCAGGAATGGGTAGGATTGACATCAGTGTTGTCATCAACGGCGTTGATTATTGTAACGATTATTGATAAGTTGCAATGAGGGGAAGAATAAAGAATAACGAATGACGATCGGCGATTTTTGATTTTTGAAGGAAATAACTTCAGAAATCAGCAATCAAAAATCGATATTCTTAAATCATAAGGTAAATGAATTAAATGAATCAGTATCATTTGGACATACAAAAAGGTGAATCGGAACAGGTAGAATTTAAAAAATCAACCTCAACAATGAGGGAACTCATCGAAACCTTGTGTGCCTTTGCAAATCATCGGGGTGGTGCTGTTTTCATAGGAATAGATGATTCAGGAAATGTTATTGACATGCCTGCAGTAACCGATGATACATTAAAAAACATAGCCAATGCAGTCCAACTGAACACTGACCCCAAATTATATCCTGAAATTGAAGCAATTGAATTAAAAGGAAAAACATGCATCCGGGTATCCATTGAAGAAAGCCCATTAAAACCGCATTTGGCTTATGGAAGGGCATTTAATAGGGTGGGAACTACAAACAGAAAGCTGGATCGGGATAGCTATGAATACCTGTTACAACAACGCTCAAATGGATACGGATTTGATTTCCTGGTACAAAAAAAAGCTTCAATGGATGATATAGATACTGAGCAGTTATACCAATTCATCGAAAAAGCAAATGCTGTCAGGAATCTGAATGAAAATCTTTTCCTGCCTCCGGAGCTTCTGCTTGATAAGTTAGGATTAGTAAAGAATGGAAAGGTTTCCAATGCTGCATTGTTGTTATTCGGTAAAAACCCGGCTAATTTTTTTGAAGGAAATTTCGAAATGAAGTGTGGACTTTTTTCAGTTGATGAAGGATACGACAACATCATCAACCACAAAGAATATAAAAGCAATCTGCTTCAAAACTTTGATCTGGCTTACGGTTTTCTGCTCTCATCAATAAATAGCAGTCTGGTAAAAAACGGAAAACAATCGGTTGAAAAATATGAACTACCATTGCCAGCATTGCGAGAAGTATTGGTAAATATGATTGTACATAAAAATTACCGGATAGGGATTAAAAATACCATTGAAATAAGGCCGGGATATATACAGTTTCAAAATCCCGGAACCTTGTTTGAGCCAACAATAAGCATTGAAAAACTTAAAAAGCCACATCCATCACGGCCCGGAAATAAACTTATCGCTAAAATATTTTATATGATGGGACTTTTTGAAAACTGGGGAAGTGGAACCCTTAAAGTATACAAAGAACTGGAAAAAGAAGGCAAAAGAGCACCTGAATTTAGTTATGATGATGGAATTTTTGGTGTGAAAATATGGAGGAACAGCAAATAAAAATGAATAAAATAAAATTTGAACAACGAATAACGATCGGCGATTTTTGATTTTTGAAGGAAATAACTTCAGAAATCAGCAATCAAA
>CAZAMT010000065.1:0-15565 GCA_964486145.1 uncultured Bacteroidales bacterium | reverse complement strand
TAAACACATGAAAGGATGCAATTTTTTGCAGTTTCATCAGATTAACATCCCGTATTTTATCTAACGCTTGCGGGTAAAATATATTAACACTAACGGGTTGAATATTTTTTTAAAAGTTACATTTTAATTAAAAAATAAATTAACCATGCTGAAACAGTTGTGTAAACTATCTTGGGGATAAAGACTTCATCTTAAAAAGCAGACGCAAAAATACCTTGATGATTTCAAGCAGTTTGTGGAAAGTAAATCATCGAATTGAAATTAAATGAATATACTTATCCGGAAAAACAGATGTAAACTTTTAACTTTCTGACATTTTGTATATTTGTGCATATTTACATAAATAAATGAATTATGATTAAGACAAGCTATTTGATAGGAATATTGATTATCGGAATTACCGTTGTTGGTTGTGGTAGCAATGATGCTTCAAAAGATACCGGTAGCAACAATAATAATGTGACAATTGGTTTGAATATCGGAGATAAGGCGCCAGAAATCTCGCAGCAATCACCCAATGGTGAAACCATTGCATTATCTGATTTGGAAGGCCAATTGGTATTGATTGATTTTTGGGCAGCGTGGTGTCCTCCCTGCCGCAGGGAGAATCCAAATCTGGTAAGCGCGTATCAAAAATTCAAGGACGAAAATTTCAATCATGGTGAGGGCTTTACCATTTACAGCGTTTCACTTGACGATAGCAAGGACGCCTGGCTTAAGGCCATTCAATCGGATAATTTGTCATGGAATTATCATGTTAGCGATCTGAAAGGGTGGCAATCGGTGCCGGCAGCAAAATATCAGGTACGTGGTATTCCTGCAAATTTTCTTATCAATGGTGATGGAGTTATATTGGCAAAAAATCTCAGGGGAGAAGCACTACATGCCAAGCTTAATGCATTAAAACAGTAATTTTCAAAATTTAAAGCAATTTATTTTTAAAAATTCATTTGAAACTCAAGGTTATGTCATTTTGTCGGGATGGTAGCTTTGGCAAAAATTTTGATTCATGCACGGAGAAATAAATAAGTGTGAACGTGTTTTAAGTAAAAAGTATGGCGAAGAAAAATACGGAAGAGAAAAAAGATCAACAGGAAGTGAATGTAAAAGATATACAACAGGAAGCGGATGCAGTTAATGGTAACATGCAGGCAGAAAATGAAGCGCAAAACAAATCCAACAGCGAAGAGGTAAATGAAGACATGGATACCTCCGGAACAATGGATGAAAACACAAATACCCGGGAATCAGAAAATTCGGAAGAGTTGCTTGAAAAAAAGGAACAACTTCTTGAAGAAGAGCTCAATGAATTAAGAGATAAATACGTCCGACTTTCTGCTGAATTTGATAATTACCGTAAACGGACACTGAAAGAAAAAATGGAATTGACCAAATCAGCAGGGGAAAGCATTTTGTTGAATATTATTCCTGTGGTTGATGATTTCGAAAGAGGAATGGAAACCATGGATAAAGCATCGGATATAGATGCTGTAAAAGAGGGCATTCATCTGATTCATAATAAATTCAAAGATTTTTTGAAGCAGAGCGGCGTAAAAGAAATTGAAGCCAGGGACAAGGAATTTAATACGGATGAACACGATGCAGTTACGAAAATACCTGCACCAGGTGAAGAACAAAAAGGCAAGGTTGTGGACGTGATTGAAAAGGGATATAAACTAAATGACAGGGTTATAAGATTTTCAAAAGTTGTTGTTGGTGAATAATATGGTGAACGCAATCGCCGGAGATATTTAAACTGGAAAAGGAATTAGAAAACATGGCTAAACGCGATTATTACGAAGTACTCGGTATTTCAAAAAGTGCATCGAAAGATGAGATTAAAAAAGCATACCGGAAGATTGCCTTAAAGTATCACCCTGATAAAAATCCCGGAGATAACGCAGCGGAGGATAAATTTAAAGAAGCAGCCGAGGCATATGAAGTTCTGAGCAATGATCAAAAACGATCCCGTTACGATCAGTTTGGTCATGCCGGAGTTGGAAGTGCTGCCGGAGGCGGATATGGTGGCGGTGGAATGACCATGGAAGATATTTTTTCATCGTTTGGCGATATTTTTGGTGATGCCTTTGGCGGGTTTGGCGGATTTGGTGGTGGAGGACGAACCTCACGAAGAGTAAACAAAGGATCAAACCTGCGGGTGAAAGTAAAATTGAACCTGAAAGAAATAGCAAATGGTGTAGAAAAGAAACTGAAGGTCAACAAATATGTGCATTGTGATGTTTGTAATGGCACAGGGGCCAGAGGAGGAGGGTACGATACCTGCAGCACCTGTCGCGGATCCGGGTATGTAACCCGTGTTACAAATACATTGCTTGGGCAGATGCAAACAACAACAACCTGTCCGACTTGTGGAGGTGAAGGAAAAATTATCAAAGACAAATGCACCAATTGCTATGGTGAAGGCATTGTAAAAAATCAGGAGCTAATAAAAATCAATATCCCGGCCGGCGTTGCCGAAGGAATGCAACTCTCGGTAAGCGGCAAAGGAAATGCCGGACGCAGGGGAGGGGTAAACGGAGATTTGCTGGTGATTATTGAAGAAGAAAAACACCCTGAACTCACAAGAGACGGGAACGATTTGCTGTACCACGCACATATTTCATTCCCAACAGCTTCTATTGGTGGTCCGCTGGAAATACCCACCATTGAAAGCAAAGTGAAAATTAAAATTGAACCCGGTACACAACCAGGAAAAATCCTTCGGTTACGAGGCAAAGGTTTGCCTGATATCAACGGTTATGGCAGGGGAGATATCCTGGTAAGCGTTAACGTTTGGGTTCCCAAAATGCTGTCAAAAGAAGAAAGGCAGATGATGGAAAAACTGAACGATTCATCCAACTTTGAACCCCAACCCGACCAAACAGATAAAAATTTCTTTGAGAAGATGAAGAGCTTTTTCGAATGATGGTATCATGAATAAATGAAAAAACCTCCTCATGTTTTCTTCCAAACCAGATGAAACACACGAGAAGGTATTTTGTACTCAATTTGAGCGATTAGGCCCAATCAAAATGGTTTTTTAATCTAATAAACGCGACTAATTCAATAATGTAGGAAGCAAGATAAAACTAACGCATGTTCAACCGTTGGTTTTTAGAATTCGATCCCCTTTCGCGCTTCAACACCCCTCCTGTAATAATGCTTGATTTCGTGCATTTCCGTAACCAAATCAGCCATTTCAATGATGTCAGGGGTGGCGTAGCGGCCGGTGATAATGATTTCGGTGGTTTCCTGGCGGGTATCGATAATGTCAATAAGCTCCTGTGAGCTAAACAGGTTGTAATAAACGGCTATATCTGCTTCATCAAGAACGATCATGTCATAATTACCGGATTGCATGATCTGGGTAATTTCCGTAAGTCCGTCACGGGCTGCATCAATATCTTTTTGCGAGGGTGTGTTTACAATAAAACAGCCCAGTCCATATTGTTTTACAGTGATGGCAGGCAGGTATTTTTGCACCGCTTTAATTTCGGCATACATTTTACCTTTTACAAATTGTGCGAAAAACACTTTTTTTCCTGCGCCAACCGCGCGCAATGCCAACCCAAAAGCAGCCGTGGTTTTACCCTTGCCATTACCGGTGTAAACATGTACGTAGCCTTTCATATTGATTTTTGTTATTGTATTTCAAATGCAAACGCCCCTGGAATAATTCCTGCCTTAAATGAGTCCAACATTGTCCCGGTTGATGAGTACCGGAATACCCATCCAATTTGCTGGTAATCAACCGCATCACTTACGTAAATTTCAGAATTTCGCGGGTCAATTCCAAGGCCGTAAAACAGTTGATTCTCGTGATGTATTAATGGTGCAGTTGGCAGTTGGTTCTGACCAATATACATTTGAAATATACCACCATTCGCATTATCGGGTAAACCGCTCCAACTGCTGTTTATGAAATATAACGTGTCTCCAGTCGCGTTTATTTGCAGTTCGCTTGGCGCTGATTCATAAACAGGGAAAGTAAACTGTGTTTCAATGATGAAAGGATCCGGAGCAATCCTGTACAGCACGGCAGAATCTTTTCCTCCCGGAATGCCTTCATATCCACCATCACAAAGAATCCATAGCTTGTTGTTTTTGTCCACCTGTATGCTGTTGGGTTGCTTGCTTACCTCCAGCGAATCTGTAACCAAATCGGCAGAGGTATTGATTTTATACACTTTATTGTTTCGAAACCAGCCGGTTACATAAACACAGTCATCTATCTGTACCATTTGTTCTGTTGATTTTCCAACCTGCACATGGCCGCTCACATCAAAAGTATTGGGATCAATAATGGTTATGGATTTACTGTATAATTCACTGATGTAAGCCTTTGACTCGTTTACAAAATGAATGTAGCGGGGTGATGTGAGTCCTGCAATGGTTGCTACATGGGTGAAATTGTTTGTGTTGATAACAAAAATTTTCCCGGAATTATTAATCACTATATATCCCAGGGAATCCTTAACGGCCATCGAATGCGCCACGTCACCCAGCGGAAAACCGTTTGCCTGCCGGAAAATCTGGTTTAGCACAGCGTTTGAATCGGTGTTATAAAATGACAATGAAGCATTTCCGAAAGTAAAATTTCCTTCGTTGCAGATGAAAACACCTGATCGCGTATGGGATGCAGGTGCTTCGATGTTGGTTGTACCCTCCGTGCAGCTTGTGGCTATAGTGGATATAATACCGATGATAATTAAAAATCCCCTGTTGATCATGTCTTAGAAATTAATTTTCATTAAAATCAAATAATGTCTGCCCGGCATGGCACGCCACAACACAGCCTGGTAATTTTTGTTAAGCAGGTTTTGCACTTTGAGCTGCCATTCAGCATTCATTTTTCCTATCCTTAATTTTTTGCCAAGCGTGACATGATGCAAGGTAAAGGCCGGAAGGGAATTCATGCTGTTATCCGTGGTTGTATGCCTTTTACCTGTAAATGAGGTTTGGTACGAAACATACATGGTTTTAAATTCTGTATTGATTAAACTATTGGCTTGATGAACAGGAATATAAATGAGTTGCTTCCCTATGGAATTATCTGATGGTGCATACGAATCCCGGTTTGTTGTTCGGGTGAAACTGTAATTTGCATTCCATTTCATTTGTAAATTATTTTTTCGTAGCCTTCCATTGACAGCATATTCAATACCTCTGGCAAAAACATTTTTCACGTTGTCGGCTGTCCAGTACCGGAATTCACCCGGGCGCCATAAGATCCAATCGTTTATGTCAGACATAAAAGCAGTCATCCGGGTATTTATATGCAGATCCTTGGTTGTCCAGGCATAGCTGACAGAACCATCAGCGGTATAACCTTCTTCAGGATCAAGCTCCGGATTACCACCGGGGATCCAGTACAGATCATTCAGTGCAGGTTGATGGTAATTTCGGGTGATGTTTGTGGTAAGGATGAAGTTCGTTAATTTCAACGGAGAGATTTCTATACCCACGGAAGGCATGACCGGAACAAAACTACCATCAACAATTTCCTGTCGCAACAAGCCATAAAAAGTTAACACATCCGAAGCCCGGTGATGAATGTTCAGACTTAAGCCTCCCTCTTTCCTGTTTTCTAAATATCTGGTCTGTTCTTTTTCGTTTTTAATGGATGCAACATGATGGTTGTAATTTATAACTGCACGAAACGTTGTTCTGTCAGAAACCAGGTATTCGGATGTAAATTTGTTCTGGTAACTGGTGATGTTGCTTTTTGAATCATAATTCAATAACAATCCGATATCGGTTTGATGGGCCAGGTAATAATCCAGCGAAGTTCTTGAAAAACCGGTTGTCACTTCCCATTTAACGTTATTCCCGTAGTATTTCCATTTTCCTGCCATTCGGAGATGCTCGTCTTTTTGATTTTCTTGTCTTCCTTTACCTTCATATGACATGATAGCAGGCAGGTTTCGGTCGCTTAAGTGCAACCAGGCGTGCGCTGAAAACAAATGGTTATCGTTTGGTTTGAAATAGATTTCACCCAGGCCGCCATATTTTTCAAAGTCAGCATTTTTTTGCTTTGTTGTATTCCACATTCCGTTGGCGTTATTGTAAAAAGTGAAGTCGTTATCCGATTGCTGATGAAACAATCGCATGCGTCCGCTAATTTTTGTGTTACCGGAGGATATACTGGCAAATGATTGATGCGAATTAAAACTTCCGAGGCCCTGCACTAAGGAAACTCCAAGGTTTTCATTCCAGTCGGGCACTGACTTGACATGTATGCTACCTCCCAAAGCGCCGCTGCATTTATGCAGGGAACTGCCTCCATGATATATGGAAAGATCATCAATAAAGTAGACGGGAATCAACGAGAAGTCCACCTGGCCAACCATCGGATTGTTAATGTTTAATCCATTCCAGTATACCTGGGTGTGTGAAGCAGAAGTACCCCGAAACGAAGCCGAAGCAAGGGAACCAGGGCCGTACGATTTGATGAACACGGGCGTATGTTTTGAAAGCAGTTCCCCAAGTGAACTGGTTAAAGATTCCTTTAAAGTGAGTGTATCTATTCGGGTTGTGATCAGACCCGTTTCCTGTAATGGCCTTTTCGAGGTAATATGTACCTGTGGAATCGCAATAACCGTATCTGACAGGCTCTGGGAATGCATCAAACCTGCATACAGGAAAGTAACAAGAATAACCGGTATGAGCTTTACCTGTCTGTTCATTTCGTGATCAATAATTTAGTTTGTAACCTCATACCTTTTGTTGTAATTTGTATGCTATACATTCCCGGATTCATAACCGCGGGCAAATGAATCTCACCAACTGTAGTTTGTTTTGCGGATAAAACAGTATTAAAAATGACTTTTCCGGACATATCAAAAATGGTGACATTCGGATTATCATTCGTGATATTGAAATCATCCAGCTTAATTGTAATTGTATGCCCTTGCTTTGCCGGATTCGGGTATATATTTGCCAACGCAGGTGATGCTTTTCCGGCTCTGTTGGTTACATTGTCTTTTTGGTTCACGATACCAAGTGCATCCAAATCAAAACCGCCTGATGCAAAGGGAGTTGGCCAGGGATCGTTTATTTTATTTCCATATGCGTCAACACTTGCATATGTATCGTTTATGTTTCCAACAACGTCAATTATTCTGATATGGGTAATGTTCTCAATATCAACTTCCGAGCTATCTGAGAGATCGTACAGATCGAAGGGGGTCCCGTAATTTACAGCGTATTTTCCGGCAAGGTTATGTATTTGGGCAGGATCAATTTGACCAAATGAGGAAACCTGTGTTGAAACCATTGTTTCCGAGACAGCGGGAAACCTCACAAAGCGGTTGCCATCACTGCTTACCTCAACAAATGCCAATTCCAGGAAATAATTTTGCGGAGGTTCCTGTGACTTAAAACCGTTTTCAAAAACAGCAAAATCATAACCATCTTTATCAGCAATGGCAGTATCAAGAAAATAAATGGCCGTTCCCCCGTCGCCAAGGCTGACAACTTTTCCATCTGCTTTTCCCAAAGCATCTTCTGCGATTCCGTGCATAGCCGTTGTGCTTCCTTCGTATGCCAGTGTTGTGTCTGATATTTTTATAAACCCTCGTTCTATTTTACAACTGCTTCCCCAGGCTGCAAATATGGAACTGTCTTTATGAACCGCGGTTGATCCCGGTTCACCTGCAGCAGGGGCATACTGTGAAATTGCGTTGGTTGACCAGGCAATGAATGCAGATGCTATGTACAAAATTGTTTTCATTATAAATGGGACTGCATCCAACCTGGATACAGTCCCGGTATGATTAAGGGTTATTTTTTAATAATCCTTTTTGTAATTGTATCTTGTGTTCCTTCAATTTGGATGAAATACAATCCGCTGTTCAAATGGTCAAGCTGCATTTGTACCAGCCGATTCATTCCGTTAAACCGGAAATTCTCAATTATCTTTCCTGTAAGATCCATGATGCGAACCGAGATAATTTCAGTAGGACCTTCGATGCTGACAGTGGAGGCAACAGGATTCGGATAAATGTTGAATTGATCGCTAATAAGCGTTTCTTGTTTAATTCCTGTTGCGGTGCTGTTAAAGTTATCCACGAAAAAATAGGCAGGGGTATTTATTCCGTAATCCCCAACATCCGATGATGTAAGGCTGAATTCAACCATATCAACCATTCCAAGCCCTGAAAGATCCACCCATTCCCATTCCGTTACGATGTAGTCCTCTTCATTGTTTTCGAAACGGTAATCGGCCAGGTAAAACAACACCGAATCGGTATAACTACCGTTGGTTAGTCCTCTGATGGTTAACAAAAACCAGTCTGGATCATTGCCGCTTTCCCCACCAAATTTCTTGGCGAACATATCGCCTTCCAGCATGGATAAAGCCCCGTATGTTCCATTGGTAAAATATGCTCCGGATAATTCTGTTGCCGCAGTGAGTTTAATGGTATCTCTGCCCCGGCTGTTGAAACAAAGAGCATAATTGGAAGACCCGTTTGCCCCTGCAGCCGGATAAGCGCTGTATTGATTTGTAAACCCTTTGGTTGTACTGTCCTGCATGTTGGAATATGCGAACCCTGTCCATGATTCAAACTTTCCAAATCCATAATCATCGATTGAATAAACGTTTGGAAATGTTGCAATACCATCGGTAAATGCAGATGCATACTGACCAAAACTGGCGGTAACCCCGTTCCAGTAATCGCCGGAGGTGTAGGTAAAGTCCTCGAAATCCGCACCACTGATGTTGTCGATGCAGAAATAAGCGGGTGTGTTCATTCCCCAGTCACCTATATCTGACGAAGATAAACGAAACTCAATCATGTCAACGGTTCCCAGTCCTGAAAGGTCAACTTTGGTCCATTCATCAACGATGTAATCTTCTTCATTGTTTTCAAAACGAAAATCGGCGAGATAAAAATCAATGGTGTCGGTGTGTTGGCCATCGTGTATACCAATGATGGTCAACAAAAACCAGTCGGGCTCATCTCCTGTTTCTCCTCCAAATTTTTTAGCAAACGCATCTCCATCTTTCATTGACAGGTAGGGATATGTCGCGTTTGTTATGAAAACTGAATCCGGTTGACTGGCTTCGGATAACCAAACGGTGTCTTTCCCTGAACTCAGGAAAAACACACCGTAATTTTCTGAGTTGTCGGCCCCGATTGCAGTGATGGCACTGTACTGGTTTGTAAATCCGGCCGTTGTGTCATCCTTCATCCGCGAATAGGCGAATCCATTCCATGATTCAGTCAGGCCATAACCAAAATCGGAACGGCTGAAATGGTTTTTAAACCGGAATACGGAATCTTCTTTGATGGTTGCCCAGTTTCCGTAAGTGCTTGTAACTCCATTCCAATACTCGTTTTCACTTAGTTGTAATTCCTCAAAAGTTGCCTCATTCTGAGAATAAAGTAAAAACGGAAATGATAAAAGAAGTAAAAAAGCAGGCCTGATTAAGTAAATGTTATTCATGCGATAATTTTTAGTGGTTTATACTATTTTGAATTTGTAAAGCAGGATATTTCTTTTTTGCTATTTCGAATATGCCGAACAGGATGCCGCAATAAAACAGATCGCCAATGAGGGTGTTTTTGAAAAAGGGTATACCTGCGCTGTAGCAGGCTATCAGTCCGTTAACATCTTTTGGATACATTATTCCTGATGCCCATACCCCAAAATTGGAGACTAAAAAGAATGTTATGGAGGCCAGCAGGCTTGCCGGTAGAATGGTTTTTACACTGACCTTTTTTAGCAGTAAGATTGCACCGCTTCCAATTAATACGAATGCGAGATACGTCCAGTAAAACCCGGGGTAAAACCAGACAAAATGATCAAAATACCGGTGGTATAAGATGTTGTTTATGGCCAGGTCGCTGAGCCACATGGCCAGCACGGGCACAATGAATACATGGTATTTATTTGAAAAATAAGCGGCCCCAAGCAAAGCCATGGCAGCTATGGGGGCAACATTTTGGGGATGTGGAATAAGCCTGCTGAAAGCTGCACTTGCAATCAAAAGGAAAATAAGACCAAAGCGAACATTATACGTTGTGTTTTTCATCGTCTCTGCATCTTGTTAAGTTTCACGAATTGATTTTGCAGCAGACGATGCTATGGGAAAGCCAGAAGAATCGCTGATCCACATCCTGTTCACCGCAGGCTGCAAAATCTCCGTCTATTCAACGGATGCACCGGCAGGTCTTCTGACTTATCCCGACTTCTGATTCCTTCCCATTCGCCAGAGGCAAACAGTGGTTTAACATCAGAGTCAATAATTGACCTTTACAAGGTCGGGACTCACAGCAGCGGGAACTGTTGCCGATTCGCACGGCATTCCCTTTTAATCCTAATCCTGCAACCTGGCAGGAATGGAACCAACGCAAAGACAAATGTATAACTATTTTTTCTAAATCACCTAATGAAGTTTTTAACTTATGTTGTGAGCAATGCTGTAATGAATTGAATGTAAGATTCTAAAGCAGTCTCATTTTTTTTATTGGAATTTGGGCTTTATCTTTTGAATATTTTCAAGGTAGTATTTGTATTTCCTTATTTCGTATTGGATTTCATCGTCTTTTGATTTATAACTGTTCAGGTAAGCCAGGTACGTTAATGAATCTTTTTCAAATTCCTCCGCTATGAAAAGGTTCATAACAAATAAAATGCGATAGTATACATTTATACATATGTAAATAACAGAAAATCAAATAGTTAAAATCACCAGAATGCTGTTCGTTTACGCATTAATGAAGTTTATCAACGTTTATTTGCTATTGATAAATAATCGCTGGAAATCAGGCAAATATAGGTTTAACTTTATATTGCCAACTTAAAAAACCCTCCACTATGAAAACAAGAATTAACAACTCCAAAGAAATCCTGTTGATCGTGATTATTTCATTGATCTGCCTCTCATTTTCTGCCAATGCCCAGTTATTACACAATGGAGATTTTGAATCAGGAACGAACAACAATCCCGCATTATGGTATCCCAATGCATGGTTAAATAATGGAACTGTTTTTAAATGGGAAAATGGGACCGGAATAGACGGATCGAGATGTATAAGTATCGAAAATATTGAATCCAATGATGCCAGATGGGCTCAAAAAATTAAATTGAAAGGTTATACAACATATGAATTTTCCGGATACATCAGAGGTGAAAACATTCAGAATAACCAAAGTGATGATATTTACACGAACTTAAGTGTTCTTGAATTGTGGGATTATGGTCAGGTTAAAAAAACAACTTTTGGATGGACAAAAGTTACATGCCGGTTTACCACTGATAAAGAAGGCTACTATACTTTATGTGCCCGAAACGGGTATTACTGGAATGTTACAACCGGTAAATGCTGGTTTGATAACTTAAGCCTGAAAGAAATAGAGAAGCCACGATTGGATACAATAAAAGGTAACCAGATTGTTTTGTATCTCAAAGAATCGGATCTAACCAATATTACAGAATCAAACATGACCAGATGGATCGAACACCTGGACAGCGCGATCCTGAAATATGAAGAATTAATAGGACAAGGGCCAAATACCGGTTATCCCCTGACGGTGCTTTCGGTGGACAAATACCCGGGTGGATGGGCAGTTGCGGGAAATCCGATAAAATGGTATCAGATATATATCGGCAGGGAACTGAAAGTGATTAATGATCATGATGATTGGTCGTTTGGGATTTTGCATGAAATAGGACATAATTTTGATTATCCTTACTGGAATTTTCATGGAGAACATTTTGCCAATTTTAAAATGTTTTATGTGATTCAGGCGTTGAACGGCCGTTTTTGGAGAGATGGTAGCCATATCGTTGGTCATGATTATAAAGACTATTACAAAGGGGTATACAACAGGGTCAAACAGCATTATAAAAGCACCGGTGAAATAATGCACCTGTATGGTGATGCCCTCACCTACAAATTCATTGACATTGCTGACAGTATTGGCTGGGAGCCTTTTAGGGAAACATTCAGAGCGTATTTGGCAAATCCTTCCATTGCACAACCAGGTAATATCAATAAATATTTTCATTTTTTGGATATGCTCAGCAGAAAATCAGGAAAAGATGTTCGACAGTATTTAACATGGGATGACCGGAATGAATTTGTATTGTACCTGGGTTCCATGAAATACCCTTATCCACCATCTGATCTGAAAATGAAAGCACGGGATTGTGAGAAAGCAATGCTCGAATGGAAGGATCAATCTGGCAATGAAACAGGCTTTATCCTGGAGAAAAGAACCGAAAATACGTGGTATTCCGGTGAAGTACTGTTAGAACCCGATTGTACATCATACTGTGATAGCGAAATAAGCAGTGATTCTACTTATTATTACAGAATCAGGAGTTATAATAACTACGGAAAGTCCGATTTTTCAGTGGAACTAAAGACAGATAAACTTCCTCAACCGGAAACTCCATGGTTTTCGCATCATCATTTTTCATTCAAAACAGGGGATACATTGCACTTCAAATGGACTGCAGACACGATAAACAACGATTCTGTTCTATGGAGTTTTATGCTAGATAATCCTGATTTAACAGGTGATACCATTTTTTTCATAAAAACGTCCCTGGATTTTAACAGGCAGCTAAAAACTGAGTTTGAAATAAACAATCGGATGGATTCAACACGTTGCTTTATGGCATTGAACCTTGATCTGGATCCGGGAAACTGGGATATTGATATTGATTCATTATATCTGAATAAGCCGCTATCTCCAACAATCTTTCAATGGATTCCAATGTATGATCTGGCTGTTCCCACATGGGAAATTAAGGTTGAGAATACGGTTGAAATTTTCAGGGAAGGATTTGAGATTGATGTCATTTTTAGTAAACAATTTTGCGGTTATGTGGAAGCCATAATTCGTGGTACCAATGAATGTGGTACGTTGGGATTAAAAGAAACTGTTCATGTTGATGTCATTCCGGAAGTTTTTCAACCCAGCCTGTCACATCATTATTTGGAAGTATGTGAAGGAGAAGAATTACCTGAGATAATTGCCCGGGGGGAAAATATCCGATGGTATAGTGACAGCGCCAATCCGTTGTATGATTTCAGGGATGAACAAATATACGATGTAGTTACCATTGGGGGAAATACCTGGATGAATGAAAATTTGAATGTCTTTACGCCATCAGGCTCCTTCTATCCCAAACAGGACAGTTTAACTTATCACCCCTATGGAAGAATGTATTCATGGGAATTAGCTGAAAATATCTGCCCTCGTGGATGGCAAATAGCAGACCGGTATAAATGGCAGGATTTGTTGGATAGCATTGGGATAGATACAAAAGCATATAACTATCATTTCATTCCTCCCGGTTATGATCCTATTTTATTCAGTTTTTATTATTGGGTACCTTATTATGGTTTTGGTACAGCACCTGAGGGGTTTGTATTCATTAAAGTGGATGAGAACAATATAATGCAGGAATCATTTTTCAGTAAACCTGATGCAGTAGATGTTTCCCAGATTCCGGGGTTTTACATACGCTGCACAAAGGATAAATATCGACCTGTATATGAGGGGAATAAACTTCCGATTAAGAGATTGGAGACTGGAAAATACATATTTTATGTATCCCAAAGTATTTCTGGACATGAAGGTCCAAAGGATACGTTGATCATCAAGGTAAATCCAATTCCTGATCCACCGTTAACTGCAAACTATGAAATTTGTAAAAATGATGATTTACCGGAAATGGAAGTAGCTGGAAATAATATCAGATGGTATAGCGATTATGATTTGACCAATCAACGAAACAATGGTAATTCATACTGCCCGAAAGTAATTAAACCAGATACAACCAGATATTTTGTAACGCAAACTATGTTGAACTGTGAAAGCATACCGGATACCTTGCTATTAATAATACATCAGTGCCCGTATTTTAGTTTGGGAAAGGATACAACCATAACAAGTGATCAAAAACTGATCATTGGCACTGAACAAGCCGGATGTGATTATCTCTGGAGTGATGGTTCCTTTGGTGCCAATCTGGAAATAGCCGGAGAAGAAATAGGCGTTGGTGAACACACCTACTGGCTCACCATAACGAATCAATTTGGTTGCTATTCCTCTGATAGCATAACAATAAGTGTAATTCAGGCGACCAATACAGCTAATGCTGTAAATAGGGGAATGACAGTACATCCAAATCCTGCGCACGATTTTATTACCATCATGTTTGAAAGGGAATTTAATGGCAGGGTAATGATCCGGTTACTGGATTGCACAGGTAATACAGTTTATTTGAATGAAAAAGTGCACTTGCCCCTGAATAAGCGTGCTGATATTGATGTTTCATCATTACCAAAAGGTATTTATGTTTTAAAAATCAAATGTCAGGGTTACACAATAATTGAAAAAATTCTGGTGTACTAACAGCGTTTTTTTTGAACTAAAAGGCCGGCCTCATTTACTGAAGCCGGCCAAATAGAAAAACAAACAAACGCTCACGGACAACTTGTATCGTGTAATTCGGCGTCCCAGCAACTCCATGTAGTTTCATTCAGTTTTTTTACCCTACCTTCTTTGGTTTCACGGTCCCACTGAATGTGAATGGTTTGGTCGCCTGCTAAATCAACAATATCGTAATAAGCGTTGAAGTTATTTTCATTTGGTTGATGTCTTCCGTATTCAATATAGTTGCCATAAGCTTCATTGTCAGGCTCAACTAAAGTGTATCGTAATGTGCCCTCATCTTTGTTTGTCCTCGACCAGTCAATCCTGAAATACGCCCTGGGTGCCGCAGGATTATGGTTTACCTGCCACCATCCGGCGGATACATCCATGGCAGAGCGACCGATAAACCACAACACTTCATCAAATCCAAGTATACCATCTTTTTGGATGTACATTTTCCATTCCACAGAATCCGTAAGGATTTGACCTGTCAGGCGGGCGGTGTAAATGTCTCCATTTGCTACCTCAACACCATAGCTCCACTGCCATGTTTGGTTTTCTGTAAATTCTGCATCATGATTAAATGATTCTTTAAATGCAGCAACCGGGATAACAGAATTCACGGAAAGAATGACGTTCCAAAAAGCCACATTTGCAGCAGCGTAGGTCCAGTTTTGGAAACTAACAGTATCAAGCACACCGGATTTTGTCTGGCTGAAATCAGAAAAATCCATGATAAACGAATTTTCCGGGGGTAGCTGGGGGGCTCCTTTTTCATTGTCTTTTTCACAACCTGCGATTACAATAATGAGCAGTAACAGCGCTGAAAGGATTTTAAAATTTTTCATGTGAATTATTTATTAAATAATATTTCATTAGCTAACGGTTTCGTGTATTAAACGCTAAGGGCAGTATTAGTATTTAATCACCTTATATTCAATTTGTTTTCCTTTTACCTTTAGGTTTAATATGTATAATCCTGTTTTTATAGTGGATAAATCTATGCGTAACTTATCTGTATTTTCTTTACCATGTAAAATTTGTTCTCCAGTTAAATTAGTTATATAATACTCTATAATACCGAAATCATGTTCAATTATTATCACATCAGAGGTTGGGTTTGGGTAAACCGATAAATCACATGAAATATCTTTCAAAGCAGATA
>CAZAMT010000064.1:0-15633 GCA_964486145.1 uncultured Bacteroidales bacterium | reverse complement strand
GAAAATTCCATACGAATCATTGATAGCAGAATACTGAAAAGGCACATTTTGCTAACAGCGGCTCATACGTCATGGCAACGTGATGGAGGTGTACGAGTTGCATTTCACCGCCCCGGGGTTCATCACGGTTTGAAACTGATAAATCACGCAAACTTGCCACGCCATATAGCCGCGGACCGTTGTGCCCAATTAGGTACAGACAACTTTATGGAAAAACTGAACTAAAAGCATCTGATTAGAAAATACAGATTATGAAACATACTATTTCAATTTTAATTTTAGCATTCTTGATAAGTTCTTGCCATCAGAACCAATCGGATAAATCGGCATACATTGCGGATGATTTGATGATGGATGAAGAGATTATTCCAATCACAAGACAAGAGCTAAATAGTCCGCCGTCATCACCTTTAACTCCAACAGAGACAAAAGAGGTTATTAAAAAGAAAATCATAAAAGATGGACGGATTGGCATTGAAGTACAGGATTTAGAACGGACAAAAACACAGATAGATTCTTTAGTTGCAAAACATGGTGGATATTACGCAAATGAGCGATTAAACAATTCGGATTGGGAAATATCTTATAACTTGAAAATAAGAATCCCTAGGGATAACTTTGAAAAACTGATTGCGGAAGTTGAGACTGGTGGCGGAGAGATAAAGTATAAGGAAGTTGATGCAAGAGATGTCACAGACCAATTTATTGATTTAGAAACCAGACTTGCAAATAAAAAGAGCTACTTAAGTAAGTATAATGAGCTCTTAAAGCAAGCGAAATCGGTTAAAGATATTCTTGAAATAGAAGAAAAGATAAGAGGAATAGAAGAAGAAATTGAAAGTACAACAGGAAGATTGAAATATTTAAGTGATTTAGTGAGTTTTAGCACTCTCGATTTAGAAATATCAAAACCAAAGGATTTTAAATACAAACCGGAAAAACGTGACAAATTTACAAAACGACTGAAACATGCACTGTCAATAGGTTGGTTTGGATTTGTTGATTTTATTGTGTTTGTGATTAAGATTTGGCCATTTTGGATAATTGTCGGATTGATAGTTTACAGTTGGAAAAAATATAGAAGAAGAAAGAAGGACAAAAAATAACTGGGCACACGCGGTCATAAAACATTGGGGTCTAAGTGGTTATGCAAGCATCGGTTCTCACGTCAAAGGTCGTTGTATCTTGATAGTGAAGTAGCTCCGAAACCCCCAACGATTTTATACCGCCAAACGGTAAGAATAAGAGGCAGTAGCATTTTCATATAGAAATTGATATTGATTTGGATTAAAATTATAACTAATTTTCTAAACATGCTATTAAAATTATAATTTTGGTTTATACAAACGTAATTTACAGAACCAATGACAAAGTCAATACTTTATTCCCTTGTAACAATTACCATACTGGTAACTTGCCGAAATCCAAATCAAAGTAAGTTTATCACATATCTTGACAGTCTTCAGCAAGGACAAATTGCGAATCTATACGGCCCACCAAAACCAAACATGCCGTTCGGAGAGGACAGCCTTATTATCAACAATACTTCATTTGATCGTGGACTCGGGGTTCATGCACCATCAAGATTCAGAATGGAACTTCATGGAAAGGCAGTTCAGTTTACGGCTTTTGTAGGTGTCGATAATGTTGTGAAAAAACTGGTTGATACCCTGCAAAATACAAATTCAAAGGTGTTTCCGAATTACACGTACGACAACCGGGTGGATCATTACGATCCAACGCAGGGAGGAACGGTGGTATTTAAAGTATATACAGACGATGAGCTGGTTTTCCAATCAGAAAAGCTTACAGCTTTTGATGATCCGAAGCATGTGCAGATTGATTTGAAAGGGGTTCGTACAATTACCCTTGCTGTTGACCCAACCGATGACGGTAGTTATGCCGATCACGCCAACTGGGCCGGTGCAGCTATTTCCTGGAAGAAGAAGCCCGCACAATTACCGGTGATTGAATGGTATCCAAAGGCTGTACTTGTAAATCATGTGGGATTCATGCCCGGGAGTTATAAAACTTGCTATTTTAGAGGAACAAAGAAAACAACATTTACATTGATTGATGAGGAATCAGGTCAGCAGGTTTACCAGGGTGAGATGTCTCCACAATCCGGTGATTTGGGCAAATATGTTGTCGGTGATTTTTCAGATTTCAAAATTCCTGGACGTTATTATATACATGTGGATGGGAGCCATTCTGCAGCATTTAACATAGCGGAAGACGTTTATACCGGAGCACTAAAAAAACATGTAAATTACATTCATCAGCAGCGAAGCGGTGATCCTGATGCCGGCTGGACCAAAGGGCAGCACCTGGATGACGGTGTAAGGCAGGATAACGGGAAACACCAGGATGTAACAGGAGGATGGTATGATGCTTCAGACCTTCGCAAACCAATGAAAGGAAATGCGCTATTATTGCTTGCACTTACCGAAATTGCGAAAGCTGACTTACCAGGATTTGATAAACAGGATCTATTGGAAGAGATGAAGTGGGGTAATAAATTCCTGTTTTCCATGCAGGAACCGGAAGGTTATGTGATGAGTTACATCGGCTCTACAAAAAACGGAATGATGGATAACCGGTGGACCGACAATGTGATTGGTAACGCAGATGACAGGACAATCTTAACGGATCCGGCGAATATAAGCGATCAACTAACCTTTGTGCTGGCTAATGCAAGAATAGCTCAATTGTATAGCGATGTTGAGCCAGCATATGCACACAAGTGTGGTCAGGCTGCAAAAAGGGCATGGCGCTGGACAACAGAAAACCAGGTAATTACTTCTCCGAATGACCTCGGATTGGCACTAAGTGCTTCGATCGCATTGTATCAGGCTTACGGTGAAGAAAATTACAAGAAGGAAATTTTCACTGTAGCAAATGAACTGTTAAGTCAACAAAAGTTGGGGGATGAATACCTTGGCAATCACTTTTTCACTTTCGGGGAAAAGGCAAAAACCTATTCCGGAAGGTGGATAATGATGGGACTACAAGATTTAACCAAACAATTTCCGAAGCATGAAACTGGAATACAGGCAAAACAGGCAATCACCAAATTTGCTGAAGGATATTACAACACGCTTGGAAAAACCAATGCATTTTCAATAATCCCGTGGGTTTTTGCCACAAACGATTTGGGTAGCGGAAAGCAAATTGGTCCGTATTTCTACCGTAATTTCCTTCATGTAGGAATGAACCAACATCTTTCATCGCAAGGCTGTGCATTGATTGCGGCTTATAACGTCTCGAATGATAAGGAATATTTAAGGCTTGGACAGAAACAACTGGACTGGATTTACGGGGCAAATCCCTTTAATGCCAGTTCGGTAACCGGTCTGGGCTTCAACCAGCCAACCATATTTAAAACCCTGCCGGTGGAATTTGCACCGCATACACCTTTACTTTCAGGTGGCGTCATGACAGGTATTGGCAGTGATAAAAATGACCAAATTGCTTTCTTTCCAGGATGGTGGTGGACAACAGAATACTGGTCGCCAAGTGTTACGTACACGATGCTGTTGGTTACCAGGCTGGCTAACCTTAAATGATAAAACCAATGTGAAATCATAAATATTTAAAATCATGCATAGCATAAAAGCACTTCAGGTTTTGTTGTTAACTATACTGTTTTGTATAGTCGCTTCCAGTTGTGAAAATCGATCAACACGGGCTGTTAAAGTGGAAATTGAAAGGACAGATGAAGGATTTCAATTACGAAGAGGTGGTGAACCTTATTTTATAAAAGGCGCCCGCACGATTGGAACGCAATATATGGATAAAGTAGCATCCATTGGTGGCAACTCTGTCAGGATAGGAAGCGGTGGTGATATCCAGGCCAAACTCGACACAGCTCACACATACGGATTATCTGTTTTGTTCGGATTGCCGATGGCTTCGGAAAGAAATGGTTTTGATTACAGTGATGATCAGGCCGTAAAAGAGCAATATAAAAATGTAAAAACGTACATTGAAAAATACAAGGATCATCCCGCACTTTTGATGTGGGCTATTGGCAATGAACTTGATTATGTTCCGGATAACCCGGATTACAACCAGGCCTTGTGGAAAGCAGTCAACGATATTGCCATTATGATCCATGCACTGGATCCTTACCATCCTGCCATAACAGTGATTGGCACCGGCCGAAAATATAAGATGGAGCATATCAAAGAAAAATTGCCGGATATTGATGCATTGGGCATCAACAGCTATGGTGACATTTACGAGATCCCGGACTGGGTAAAAGAATATGAACTGGAAAAACCTTACCTCATTACAGAATGGGGCCCTACCGGCCACTGGCAGGTACCTCAGAACAAATGGGGACTGCCTGTGGAGGAAACAACCACTGAAAAGGCAGTAGTTTACCATGAACGACACGAGAAAGTTATCGCGGGTGATCCCTTTTGCCTTGGCGGGTATTCGTTTTTATGGACCGGCGGAAGGCAGGAACGAACACATACCTGGTACAACATGTTTTTTGATCACGGGGAGGAAACCGAAGCAGTGGACGTTATGCAATACGTTTGGACGGGTTCCTGGCCTGATAACAGGGCTCCGAAAATAGATAGCGTAATACTGGCAGGGCAAAACAAAATGCATGACATTGTCCTTAACCCCGGGAACCGGTATAGTGCAAAGGTGATTGCAACTGATCCTGAAGAACAGACCCTTACCTGTGAATGGGAAATATACCCTGAGAATACTGAATTCGGGTATGCCGGACATGGAGAGAAACGTCCTGAATCCATGAATGAACTGATTGAAAATCGCGATCAACCTGAAATTCGATTTAACAGCCCGGAAAAACATGGCGATTACCGGTTATTTGTTTATATTAGGGACAGGGAAAATAATATCGCTATGGCCAATATTCCATTTCATGTTCGATAATCATTGCTAAAGATAGAAGATGGATCTTATTAAATATCTGATTATTAATGAAGAGGACAGGAAACTTGGCTTTAATGTCCTGCATGGCGGGCACAATTTAATACAACCGAATAAGCCATATCCAATGCCCGAACATCCTGAAAAATATAAATTCAAATGGGAGAAAGGAAGAAGGCTGAATGAATATCAGGCCATTTATATTATCAACGGGAAAGGTGTGTTTGAATCTGAATCAGCCGGGATAAAACGTATTCATTCCGGTAGTTTTATTTTGCTTTTTCCTGACGAATGGCACAGGTATAAACCATCTTCTTTAACAGGTTGGAATGAATACTGGTTTGGTTTTAGTGGCATCTTCGCTAACAGGTTAATGGAGTATAAATTTATCCGGAGGGACAGCCCGATTCTTCATATTGGATTAAATGAAAAGCTTTTCAAACTGTATTCGGACCTCATTGAAATTATTAAATCTGAACCTCCCGGAAATCAAATGATAGCTGCAGGTGTTGCCATTCAAATCATTGGTATGGCTAACCGGTTAAGCAGGGAAAAACATTTTGAAGGAAAAGAACTGGAAGAATTAATCAAAAAAGCAAGGTTGATGTTAATTGAAAACCTTGAAAACCCGGTCAGTCCAAAAGAAGTTGCTCAAAAACTAAACCTGGGCTATTCTTGGTTCCGAAAAATGTTTAAAAGATATACCGGACTGGCTCCCGCACAGTTTCAGATGCAGCACCGTATCAACAGAGCCAGGGAGTTGTTGGCTATTCAATCGTACACCATCAAGGAGATATCGGGAATGCTCGGGTTCGAATCAAATTTTCATTTTAGTAAAACATTCAAGTCTAAGACTGGTATGACACCGGGGCAGTTCCGAAAAACAGTTTAAAAGAAATCGTCATTTGCCTGAATATACTTTCGTTTAGTTAGCCTTTTGTTAAAAAAACCTCATTTCATCTGTCTGTCGGAAGATAATAAATTCCCAAATTTGCAGAATGGAAGAAAAGTTTGTCATCACCCTTGCTCAACATCGCCGGTTTGGTTTTTTATTGGTGCCATTTTGGATTGCCAAAAGCGGACAAAAGGAGTTTTATACTGCCAAGGAGCGCATTACCAATGTAAATCTTCCGGGATATGAAAAAATACTAACCGATGCGCAGATAAAAATTGTAAAACTATGCGAGGAATACAATGACAGCACCATTGTGAAATTGTTTTCAAAAAAAAAGGGGATAAGCAACAGGGATTTTATTAATGAGGTTGATGAAAAATACCTGGCTGAAAGAATACGGCCATACATTGAACGCAGGATGTTAAAAATCATAGATATTGTTTTGAATCAAGGGGTTGATTTTTTTCATAAACTTCAATTGAACAATCTTCATGAGAATGATCGTATCCATTACGATGGGGAGATATCAAAAACGGTTTTTAATTTTGAGAAAACCGAAGAAGGGATCAGGTATTATCTCACCATAAAAAAAGGCAATGAAGAGTTATCTCTGGCAAAAAAAACGTTTATAACGTTATCTGACGAACCTTGCATGCTCGTTATTGGTAATCGGTTATTTATTTTTGAGGATATCAACAGCCAAAAATTAAAGCCCTTTTTTTCCAAGGAATTCATTTTTATTCCAAAGTCAGCAGAGAAAAAATACTTTAAATCATTTATTCTTCCGGCCCTTTCAAAATACCAGGTAAACGCCAAAGGAATTAACATAAAAAAAATAGAGGGTGCTCCATTGCCCGTGCTGTCCATTGAAGAAGATTTACGGCAGCGTTCCGTGTTTCACCTGAAATTTGCATACCCCGGGGCAGCATGGATATCAGCAAGCAATAGCAACGAAATTGTGGCTTCCTTCAATGAGGAGGATTACAGTTTTACATTGATTAAACGTGATGTCACTTTCGAAAGCAACAAAACAGTTTTTCTGAAGAAAGCAGGTCTTGTTTCACATGACAATGTATTCTTCTATGTTGATTCAGAAGATGAGGATAATTATGCACACCGGATGGAATCTATCATTTGGTTGAATAGAAATACTGAAATACTGAAACATGAAAAATTTCTTGTCAACCAGTCCAAAGTAAATGAAACATATTACATGGGAAAGGTTGATTTACAACTGAAGGTAGAAGATTATCGGGATTGGTTTGATGTACGGGCATACATTTACCTGAAGGATACGAAAATTCCTTTTGTCGCTTTGCGTCATCATATCATGAAACACATCAGGGAATATGAGCTTCCAAACGGGGAGGTATTTATTATTCCATACGAATGGTTTGCTACATATCGTGATTTTTTTGTTTTTGCTGACAGTGATGAAGACCGTCTTAAGTTCAAAAAACAGCATTTTACTTTGCTCGAAAAAACCATTAAAGGTCTTGACAAGAAAAAACTAAGCAACCTGGTAGATGTTAATTTCGGGAAAAACCATAAAGAAATTCCCAAGGAAGTAAACGCAACATTGCGACCTTACCAACAACAGGGATTTATGTGGATGTATCAGCTACAAAAAAACAATTTTGGTGTATGCCTCGCGGATGATATGGGCCTTGGGAAAACATTACAAACACTGACCCTTCTAAAGTCTGAAGTTGTTGAAAAAAATCCTGCATATACCCATATAAAAAAAGGAGCGGTTAAGCAATTATCGCTTTTCGATATGCCTGGTGAAAGCGGGGATGAACAAAAAGAAACCCTTAAAAAGTCCAGTTTAATTGTTACACCAACCTCACTTGTTCATAACTGGCTTAATGAAATCGAAAAATTTGTGCCTACCCTGTCAATTTCAAAATATACCGGCATGAACCGGGGTGAATTTGGTGCCATTTACGGTACTACGGATCTTATTATTACCACTTACGGTATCCTTCGAAACGAAATTGCGGAGATTAAAAAATACCCGGTTTTTTACCTTGTGCTGGATGAAAGCCAGGTGATTAAGAACCATGAGTCGAAGTCGTACCAGTCAGTAATACAGGTCAGCGCAGATCATCGCCTGATTCTCACAGGCACACCTATTGAAAATTCGTTGAGCGATCTGTGGTCGCAAATGAATTTCATCAATCCCGGATTGTTGGGTAGTTTTCATTTTTTTAAGAATGAATTTATCATTCCTGTAGAAAGTAGGAGTGATGAGCAAAAGCAGGAAAAATTAAAAAACCTGATTAGTCCTTTTATTCTCCGACGAAAGAAGCAGGAGGTTGAAAAAGATCTTCCGGATTTATCTGAAAATGCCGTTTATTGCGATATGACGGATGATCAGCAGATGATTTACGAGGAAGAAAAATCAAAAATTCGCAACATGATTGTTGATAACCTTGCTAAATATGGCCGTAATAAATCATCATTTATTATTTTACAGGCATTAACAAAGCTTCGGCAGATCTCGAATCACCCGGTACTTATCGATGATGATTATGCGGGTGAATCAGGGAAATTTGAAGACATTATTCGAAAGATGGATAATATCCGGTCGGAAGGACATAAAACCCTTGTTTTTTCATCGTTTGTCAAGCATTTGCAATTGTATGCTGATTACTTTGAACAGCAGGGGTTTAAATACAGTATGCTTACCGGTTCAACCACCAACAGGGAAGAGGTAATACAGCGTTTCCAGGAAAATCCGGATGTAAGCTTTTTCCTGATATCGCTAAAGGCCGGAGGCACCGGCCTCAACCTTACTGCGGCGGAATATGTTTTTCTGGTTGACCCCTGGTGGAATCCGGCATCTGAAATGCAGGCCATTGCCCGGGCACACCGGATTGGGCAAAAGAAAAAAGTGTTTGTGTACCGGTTTATTTCAAGTGATACCCTGGAAGAAAAAATCATCCGCTTGCAAGAAAAGAAATCGAAACTTGCAGATACCTTTGTGAATGATAATAATGCATTTAAAGCTTTTACCGAAGACGAAATTCTGGGTCTGTTGGAATAAGCTTATTAGAGAAGTTTTTCGATCAATGCAATTTCGTTCCGATCAAATGTATAAACTCCTCCCTTGTTTTTGAATTTTTAATAAATGCACCTGTAAATGCTGAGGTAGTTGTAACCGAATTTTGTTTTTGAATGCCGCGCATCACCATGCACATGTGTTTGGCTTCAATAACTACGGCAACACCCATGGGTTGTAAGGTTTCATGGATGCAATCCCTGATTTGGGTGGTAAGTCTTTCCTGAACTTGTAATCTTCTTGCAAATGCTTCCACCACCCTGGCAATTTTACTTAACCCGGTTATGTAATTGTTTGGTATGTAAGCCACATGCGCTTTGCCAAAGAAAGGAATCATATGATGCTCGCACATGGAGAACAGCTCAATATCTTTCACCAGAACCATTTGCTGATAGTCTTCACGGAACATGGCAGAACGAAGGATTTGTTCCGGGTCTTGTTTGTAACCCTGCAACAAAAACTGCATGGATTTGGCAACCCTTTTCGGGGTATCTTTCAATCCTTCACGCGCAGGGTCTTCGCCCAGGTTTTCAAGTATTTTACTGTATAAATCGGTTAGATTTTGGGTAACATCATGGTTAAACCTGTCAATCCTCGAATAGCCGTCGTCTTCAACAAAATGGTTTAATTCTTCTGTTATTTTTTCTTTCATAATTAATTCAATCCTTTCCGTAATATTCTACACTGTTGTTTTCAGTTTCTTCAATGCGCACGCGATGCAATTCAATACCCATGTCATTAATGGGTTTTTCAAGAACTTCCCAAATGGCAATAGCCAGATTCTCAGAAGAGGCAACCTTATTCTTCATAAAATCCACTTCAATATTCATGTTTTTATGGTCGATTTTATCAATCACTTCTTTCCTGATAATCTTGCTAAGTGTTTTGAGATTAACTACATAACCTATATCCGGATCTACATTTCCTTTAATGGTAACAAACAAGATGTAATTGTGTCCGTGCCAGTTGGGATTGGAGCATTTGCCGTACACCTCATCATTCTTTTCATCATTCCATTCGGGCTTGAACATCCGGTGGGCCGCATTAAATCGTTCACGTCTTGTTAAATAAATCATACCGGGGTAAATAGGATAAATATTTTTAAAATGTTACTTTTGATGTTTCGTGTACAAAGTTAGCAACTTTTTAATTCATCGTTGTGAAAATTTTACTTGTAGCAGCAACAAATAAGGAGGTTTATCAAATCAGGAACAAAATGGAATTTGTTCATGAAATTGAAAAGAATTTCATTAGTTACCGTTATGATAAAATTAATGTAGATGTTCTTGTGACCGGAGTTGGAGCTGTTTTTACAACGTATTATCTCACCAAAATACTTTCATTATTAACCTACGATTTGGCATTTAATGTTGGTATTGCCGGAAGTTTTGACCATTTTCTCGAACTTGGTTTTGTTGTAAATGTGGTTGAAGAGCAGTTCAGCGATCTTGGGGTTGAAGATAAAGAGCAATTCTACACCCTGAGTGAGAAAGAAATGCTCAATGCCAATAAATACCCGTTTAGTGAAGGTTTACTAAAGAATGAAACCCCATTTACCTTTAACGAAATTGATAAACTCATTTCCGTGAAGGGAATAACTGTAAACATGGCACACGGAAATTCTGAAAGCATTAAAAAAGTAAAAGAAAAATTTAATCCTGAAATTGAAACCATGGAAGGAGCTGCATTTTTTTATGTATGCATGAGTGAGAATCTGCCGTTTTTCCAGATTCGTTCAATTTCAAATTATGTTGAATTGAGAAATGTTGATAACTGGAATGTATCCCTTGCATTTGAAAATCTCACCAAAACCACGATGCTTATTCTGGATGAGTTGCAGGATATTTAATCGTTTAACCGTGAAAAGATATGAAACTGTCTGTTGGTTTTTCATCCTGCCCCAATGATACATTTATGTTTTATGCCATGGTGCATCAATACATCGATTGCGAAGGACTTTCTTTTCAGGTACATATGGCCGATATTGAGCAGTTAAATGTGATGGCTTCGAATGGTATTCCGGACATTACTAAATTAAGTATTGGAGCATTTGCTGATGTTGCACCGAAATACGCGTTGCTGCATAGTGGCAGTGCACTCGGATTTAAGAACGGCCCCTTACTGGTGAGCAAACAGAAAATTTACCCGGACGAGATCAACGAGCTGCGAATTGCAATTCCGGGAGTAAAAACAACAGCTAATCTTCTTTTGAGTATCCTGTATCCCAATGTAAAAGTTAAAATACCATATCTTTTTTCAGACATTGAAGAAGCGGTGCTGTCAAACGAGGTTGATGCAGGATTAATCATTCATGAAAACAGGTTTACCTATCAAAAAAGAGGGTTGCAAAAGGTTGTGGATTTGGGTGAAATCTGGGAGCAGGAAACCAAATATCCGATTCCTTTGGGAAGCATTGGTGTGCGGAGGGATTTTGAAGAAGCTCTGAAACAAAAAATTGACCGGATATTGCACCGCAGCATATCTTTTGCTTTTCACAATCAGCGTGAATGCTATCCTTACATAAAAAAACATGCTCAGGAAATTGACGATGAGGTGATTGCCAGGCACATTGATTTGTATGTCAATGAATTTTCATTGGCATTGGGAAAAGAAGGCCAAAATGCGATTGCGTTTTTATTGGAGAAAGGAAGTGAAGCCAATATTTTAAAAAGAATTGATCAGGAATTATTTATTAAGAATTAAACCAATAATATGATTGTAATTACAGGTGCCGGAGGTTTTATTGCCAGCAATTTCGTGAGTTTTTTGAACCAACTGAATTACCGCGATCTGGTTTTGGTTGATGATTTCTCGAAAGAAGGAAAAGAACAAAACATTGCTGGTAAAATTTACAGTGCAAAAGTCCATCGCGATGAATTGTTTGAGTGGATTGATAACAATCACCGATTCATCCAGTTCATTTTTCATATTGGGGCACGTACAGATACAGCAGAATTTAACAAAGCAGTGTTTGATGAGCTTAATCTCGGTTATTCAAAACAGGTATGGAAGAAATGCGTGGAGTATGGCATCGCGCTGATTTACGCCAGTTCTGCAGCGACCTATGGGCTTGGTGAACATGGTTATGTTGATACTCATAAAATTGTGGATAAGTTGCAACCGCTGAATCCGTATGGTGAATCAAAAAATGAGTTCGATAAATGGGCACTCCGCCAGGAGCGGAAACCTTATTTTTGGGCCGGACTGAAGTTTTTTAATGTTTACGGGCCGAATGAATACCACAAGGGAAGAATGGCCTCAGTGATATTTCATGCCTGCAATCAAATAGAGGCTACCGGAATAATGAAGCTGTTCAGGTCGCATCATCCTGATTTTAAAGACGGAGAGCAAAAACGGGATTTCGTATATGTAAAGGATGTGTCAGAGGTGATGTACTTTTTAATGCAGCAGCGAACACATTCCGGAATCTACAATCTTGGCACCGGCAAAGCCCGTACTTTTTTGGATTTAACCAGGGCCACCTTCCAGGCAATGGATAAGCATGAAAAAATTGAATTTGTTGATACTCCAGAAGATATCAGGGACAAATACCAGTATTTTACGGAAGCGGATATGACCAAACTGCATTCCATCGGGTACAACCGCAGATTTTATACCCTGGAAGAAGGTGTTAACGATTATGTGAGAAATTATCTCAAAGGGAACAAGAGGAATTAATCCTCTTGATTCCCGATAATTTCTTTTATCTGGTCAATTTCTTTTGAGATAGCCCTTCGCTTGATGAACGTGTACGATTCAACATTCATTTCTTTCAGCCATCCCTGCCACAATTCCATAATGCGATCCATTTCCAGATCCTTCTCCCGGGGTGCAATTTCTACAAGGATGACTTCCAAATCAGGAAATGTTTTATTCACCGGAGCAAGTTTAGCCGTGTCCTTACCAACAACGGGATAGCCATCGGTCAAAATGAAAAGATAATTTTCGGTCAGGGTATCTGAGACCAGGTCCTGCTGCAAATCTTCATACATATATTTCCAGATATCCGCACCGTGGTATTCATTTGGATTATTACTGAAAACAGCTTCATTGTAAAGCGTATCAAGATAAGCAAAAAAGCGTTCTTTTCGTTCTTCTTCTTTGGTACGTCGCATTACATTTGGAATATTCTCCATGTTAATGTACATTTCATCTTCATATATATACGTTGGTAATCCGGCTCCCCGCTGGGGAGCAATAACCACTTTTATTTCGTCACGCGAACGTATATACAGGTTTCCTTTAACCTGTTGTTCAAACAAATTGTAAATCTCCTTTATGATTTCTTTATCCCTTTCCGGCTGGTTTGGCTGAATGATAAGCCGGTCTGAAAGGTCAAGAAGCACAATGAAATTATTTTTTGTGGAAATTGTGCTTTTTGTCTCAGGTTTGGGCGGTTGACAGGCAAAAAATGTCATCCACAGACCTACGAAAAGCAATGCATTTACTTTCTTCATGATTCGATAATTTGACGATTAACCTCGTTTGCTGATTACTTTAACTGTACCGGGTTTGATTTGATGTTTCGATTCAAAATCTTTTTTGATGGAAAGACATTTGGTTTTTATATCTTTCATATTCTCCGGGGAGAGATACGATATCCAACCGGTAGAGAATTGATCAAGATAACGTTTGAGACTTCCATAATTCACGGTGCTTAAATCTTCACGGTGATTGTCAATTTCATGTTTCAGGTCATCTTCAGGAGCAATTTTGTTGTGAAGGGCTTTAATATCCTGTCGCATGTGTTTGATGATTTTTTTCACATTATCAACGATCTGCCGCTTACTCCATTCCCTGAGCATTGAATCGAGCAGAATACTCCATATGATGTAAACCAGGAATCCTAAAAACAATATGATATAAAAGGTTGTGCTTGCAGTCCAGTGCACGGTATCTAAACCCATTAACATTTTTGCCTGTTCGGTATTGTCGTGAATAATAAGGGCAAGCAAAAAGTCAACCGTAAAGGTTAGTGCAAGAAGTATCACCAGATACACGATCTTAAATTTATTTTTCATATCCAGGATGATATGAAAAGCCCAACCAAAGCCATAGAATACAAAAGGAACGAGCAGCAACAGGTAATTGAACCTGAGCGCTTCTGATAGTTCATACGGACTTGGCATAATGCTGCGGGTGCCCAAGCCTTCGGCCATTCCGGTAGCAATTTGTTCAAAATCAGTGTACAACGCTTTGTAAGCGGCGGATACATAGAAAAAGAAGAGATATATCGTAAGCATCAGTAAAATAAAGAGATTGATGCCGAATTTTAAAGGGCTAAAAGCTTCTTTTTTTGCTTTTTCGGGGTTTTCATCCCTTTCTTCCCTGATTTTTAGCAGTTCTTCCCGATGTGCATCTATCTTTTTCTCTTTTGTTTCAATTTCCTGCTCAAATTTCTCATTTTTCTTACGAACCTCATCAAGGTCTTTTTCAAGTTGTTTTACCTTTTCTTTTTTGTCATTCTTTTCTTCTTCCGAAAGTACCTTAGTTTCCTCTTCCACCAAATCCCCGTTCAAAATTCGTTGAAGGTACAAAGCATAAACGTCAGGGTCACCTTTTACTTCACCGGATTTTTCGTAGGCAAAATCCTGCAATTTCACAATATCGGTCTGATGCATCACCCGTGGTTCCTGCTTTCCTGATGATGGATTGTTTTCTTTAGTTGCCATTGCGGTATTTTTTGATTAATACTATGCGTTCAAAAATAATACAATAATATAAAATAAACCGGCATAAGTCAAACGATTTGGGTTTATGATTATTTTAAATTTTATAAAACGATTTTGGGTTGATTCCGGTTGTAGTTGCTATTGTGCATTTTTTGGCCGGTCGTATCTACCTTCAATGTATGGAAATTTCTTACCTGGATTCTCAATAACTTCAACACCAAAACCCGGCCCTTCAGGTATTTTCAGGTAACCATCCTTCATTGTCCATGGTTCTTTAAATAATTCGGTACGCAATGGATTGAAGGTCTGGTTTATTTCGAGCATGATGAGGTTCGGGATGCTGGCAGCGAGTGTGGCATTTGCAATGGTAAGCAATGCCCCGTGCCAGTTGTGAGGTGCGCATTGCAGGCCCTGCAGATGGGCCATTTTGGAAACATACCAGGCCTCGGTTAATCCCATGACGCCACTGTCGGGTTGAACAATATCCATGGCTTTCCGGTCAATCCATTCCTTGTATTGAAACCGGTTGTCCATGGTGTCTCCACCGTATGATAATTTCACCCTGGTAAGAGCAGCTTTAATTTTTACATAATTTTCTCTGGCCTCTTCACCAAATCTGAATGTGGGATCTTCAATCCAAAGCAGGTTCATTTTTTCGGCCTCGGGAATAAATTGCATGACCTGTTCCATGTTCCACTGGGCATTGCATTCCTGTATCAATCCAAAATCATCTCCAACCGCATCCCTTATGCTCCACACACCGTCAATGTATTTGGGCATGGTCATGCCGCTTACCGACCAGTGCGTGCCGGGCCTGAATTTATATGCTTTGAAGCCTTTTTCTTTTAATTTTTGTGCTTCTGCGATGAGGTTTTCAGGCCAGGTGTCACCATCATACATTTCGCCCGCGCTTGCATAAACCGGAATGTTACGCATCGGTGGCTGATCAATAGCTAATAATTCAAACACTGATTTTCCTGATACCTTACCTATGATATCCCACAAAGCGCAGTCAATACCTGCCCATCCTACTTTTGGACCTCGTTTTGTGACTCCCGGAGTTAGAAATTCCACATCAAACGGATTTTGTCCTA
>CAZAMT010000063.1:4784-15962 GCA_964486145.1 uncultured Bacteroidales bacterium | reverse complement strand
TGAGGCCATTTTGATGCATAGAGAACATCGTATTTTACTGAACGTTCCTCTAACGTTAAGATAAATCGGGTGAGAATTTGGCAGGATTTAACTGCTCCGGACTCTTTTGTGCCCGGAATTGCTCATTTGGATCTAAATTTAAATACCTGGAAAGGTATTTTACGCCAATATAGAAAGGAATGGTATCGACCAAAGCTGCAAATACTTTAAAGAAATAGTTGGAAAGAATAAGAATCGTTAACGAAACAAAGATTCCCTTCTCAGGATCAACCAGAAGGGCATGTGTAAAAAAGTAGGTTATTAATACAACTGCAAAGGAGTCAATTAGCTGACTTGTTAATGTAGAGCCGTTGTTTCTTATCCAGAGCTGTTTGCCCCTGGTTTTCTTTTTAATGAAGTGAAATACATGTACATCAACAAACTGGGCCGTAAGGTAAGCAATCATGGATGCACTGGTAGCACTGAACGTAAACAGCCGGATCTCAAAAAATAAACGATCCGGATCCCCGGCCGGAGGAAGGCCCGTTTCCGGGTTAATGCTGGGATGCGGGGGTAAAATGCCTCCAATCCATAATATAAACAATACCCAAATGTTCAGGACAAAGCCTATCCAAACAACCATACTTGCACGCTTTCTACCATAAAACTCACTAATAAAATCTGTGCATAAAAACGTGATGGGATACGGCAACACCCCGACAAACACCCGAAACGGCACATCCAAACCAAAAACTGTAAAAGAAAGGTCGATTAACCTTGTAATTCCGAGAATATTTAACATTGCCAGTGTTCCGATAAAAATCCCTGAAAGCAAGAGGAAAATTAGTTCTCTGCGAAACGCATATTTATCGGGATACGAAGCTATGTTTTTCTGAAACATTTATTCACATTTTGCAGGATAACATATCTAATTTGCAATTGTTTAACATCTATGCGTATTAATTAAACAATCCGTATTTTTTGTATAAAGCTAAGTTGGTATAAATAAATTGATTGTTCGTGTATTAATTGTCAATTTCCATCATCAAAACATAATTAATTCTTATTTTTACCTTTCCTGTTTTATTTTACATTATGTCAACGCAACTCATAAACTCATTAAATATAAGAAAGAACGAGTATCCGAAAGTTGGAGTATTTTCGGTATTGTGTTTCTTTTTTGGCATATACTTCGGATTAATTGAAATCACAGGTTTTTCATTGTTTCTTGGGATATATTCGCCATCCGACCTTCCTCTGGCCATTATACTTGGTGGTGTAGGTGGTTTGCTTTTTTATCCGTTTTTTACGGCGGTTTATGTGCGAACGAAAGCTAAATTTTTCAGTCTCTATAGTTTATCTATATACTTGATAGTTCCGGCACTTGTCATTGTAAGCAACATTTTTTTTCCACGTCCCGAATTTGTATTCTTATTGGTCATCTTCATAATCCCTCTCGGATTAACCGGGCTTCAACTGTTTTGGGCAACCATCAGCAATTTTTTTGACCCTGATCAAAACAAACGGTTTAAGACATACTTTGAATTTGCATTCATATCGGGAATTGCAGTTGCCGGGTTTGGCACGATTGGTTACCTTTTTCTAATTCCAAGTATTGAAAATTTATACTATTTTGCTGTAGGTGCAGCCGGGGCTTCTATTATTATTCAAATTATTATCAATACCCTGTTTCATTCAAATTCTTTATCAGAAAAACGAAAAAGAAATAGTGGATTAACAGGTTTTGCCTTTTCATCTATGTGGAAAAATCGTTACCGCTTTTATTTTGCGTTGTTTGCGATGACGGGCATTGTTGTTATATTTTTTATCAATTTTTCATTTTACACGGAAGTTCATGCAAATTATGAGAGTCAGGTTGGCTATGCAAAATTCTTTGGTTTGTTTAATGGATCCCTCGTAATTTTTACATTTATACTGAAGCAATTTATAGTAAAACGAATTCTAAGCCCTTACGATTCTCCTTACAGTTCCATCCTGTCACCACTTTTTATTGCCATTACTTTCCTCATGGGTATTGCAGTTTATTATGGTTTTGGGAGCAATGAATTTTTTGCCGGCTTTTCAATTTTATTCGTCATCGTTTCATTGATAAAACTCATCTCGCATTCGGTGCATGAAGCCATTGAACTGCCATCTACCGGAGTTCTAATTAAAGTAACCCAGGTACCAGATCAGGATGTATTTCGGAGGGTTTTAAATGGTCCTGTTGTAATGAGCGGAATCATCATTGCAGGTGCATTATTGCATTTTATTCTTCAGATAGGAAGCACGAAAGTGATTCACTTTTTACTTGCAACCCTGGTTTTAACGTTGGTATGGGGATTTTTTAATATCCGTTTGTTAAAATCTTATCAAAAAGAGCTGGATACACTTATTAAGAAAATTAAAACATCCCAGAGTTACATGCTTCAAAAAATTATTTCCCTGAAAGATCGGATTTACAAACTATCTGTTCTTGACTCTGTTGAAAAAATGATGTTTACATTGAAGATTGCTGAAAACAATTATCCCTCTGATTTTCGGAACAACCTGTCATACCTCATAGGGAATACCCCATTACCTATAAAAAAATATGCATTGCAAAAAATCAATGAATTAAATGTTATTGAATTTCAGCGCTATCTCGACAGACAAATTAAGCAGGAGCAGAATGAAGAATATAAGCAGGAGTTAATGCAACTGGAACAGCGGTTTAAAAAATTATCTGACATTGATAAAAGCGGTTCCAATATTTTCAAAATGGCCACGTCCAGGAGCTCTGACAGCCGTTTTTTGGCTGCAAATCTGGTGTCTTTCGTTGATGATGACCAACATCTTTCCTCTCTCATTCTCCTTCTTCGGGATTTTGATCCAAAAGTTAAAAAAGCGGCACTGATCGCGGCTTCTAAATATCAAAACAGGGAACTTGTTCCCATTCTTATCGAAAATTTATCTTCACAAGACTATTACTCACTCGCGTATGATGCCATCATCAAAACAGGTGAAAACAGTCTGGATTATATTGAACAGGTTTTTTTAAATACCAAGGCTGAAGAACGTATTTTGAAAAGACTGGTAAAAGCCATGGGTGAGATGGGAAGCCTGAAAGCGTTTGAGGAGTTGTTATCCAAAATTGACAATCCCAGCGTGGAAGTTTCCCTGCAGGCACTGCAATCACTTCGAAATTCTAAATTCAGGCCTCAGGACCAATTACTTAACCGTGTTCTAAATTCTCTTGTAAAAGTAATTAGCATATTAGGCCAAAATTTCACGTTTCTTGCAAGTCTTAAAAAAGATGGTATTTATGAGAATGTTGCAGTAGCCATCGAAGAGGATATACGATTGAACTATCACCAGATATACCTTATGTTAAGTTTGGCATACAACCACAAAACCATTGACAGCATGAGGGAATACCTCGAAAATGATGATGTCCAGGGAAACAATTTTGCACTCGAGGTACTTGACAATTTTATTGATAATAACCTGAAATCGGTATTGATGCCTGTATTGCAGCACTCAAATTTTTTTACAAAATATAAGCAATTACAAAACTATTTTTCCCTGGAGCTGGTTAGCCATGAGGAAGCATTGAGCAATATTTTAACATCGGAATATAATCAGGTAAGTTTATGGACAAAAGCTTCCATTTTACATTCCATGATGAATGATAATGAAGTTAAAATAAACAATGAAATCATCGCCTGCTTGTTCCATTCAGATTCCCTGGTTCGTGAATCAGCGGCATGCCTGATTTATGATAAAGATCCGGACATGTTTATTGAGTTAGCTGAAAGAATTGAACCCTCTGTTCGTGTATATCTGGATCATACGCTGGCCCAACTCAGCTACCATCAGCACCATCTGATAAGGGAAAAAGTATTTTTCTTAAAATCAAACTGGTATTTTAGAAACCTGCGAATCAATATTCTTGTTGATTTTGCAAAAAATCTCATTGATGAAGAAATGACGGCAGGCGAGGTTACCTCCATTTCAGGTGAACCATCGCAATTACCGGTATATTTTGTTTACAAGGGAAACATTGATATCTATGAAAATAACGAAATAGTTTTAAGCAGGACTGAAAATGAAATCCTTGATTTTCTGCTACTTGAACAGGAAGGGTGTAAATTTTATGATATGAAATGTACCAATCATGCGATCCTTTTCAGTATGCCGAGGGAATTGCTTAATTTACAGTTATTTGATTTTCCAGAACTTGAGATAGTAATTCAAAATTACATGACTGATTTTTACAAAGATAAAACGAAGTATCAAAATAAAATGACAGAAGAACAATTGGTTTCTTAAGTAATTATTTTATGGAAAACAAGAACAACCAAATATTCATTCTCTATCCCCATCGCAACGACGAATCACTCGCGAGCGCCGATCATATATGGGTTTCTGAGTTTAAAAAATACCTGGAAGCTTTTTATCATCAACTCGTTGACAGTCCTATTCATATAACACACAAAGCTATCCACCCTCCAAAGAGTACTGCTGTTGATCTGGATGCAGGCAACAGTGCGTTTATTTGCATTTGGTCACCGGATTACCTGAACGAAAATGACTATGTGCAGGAGTTAGAGAAGTTACATCAGCAACAATCCGGAAAAAACAAAAGCACGCTGTTTCATGTTATAAAATTTCCATTAAATGAGGATCACATTCCTTCGTGGATGCAAAATCAACCTCAGTTTACATTCTATGATAAAAAACCCAATACCCGAAAATTCATAGAAGTTGATTTCTCAAGGGAAATTATTGAAACACATTCCATTTGGCACAGGTTCAATGATCTCGTCAATGATGTCAGTGCATCAATAAACCTTTATTCCGGGGAGGTGCAGGCGTCGGAATTTAGGAATAATCCCGCGATTTTTGTAGCCGAAACAACCCAGGATCAGGAAGAAAATCGAAATAAAATAATCCGCGAATTAAAACAACACGGATATCAGGTATTGCCGGGATACCGGCTCCCTAACAGGTCTAAAGAAATTGAACCCGCGCTGAATAAAATGCTCGACAATTCTATCATGAGTATTCACATGCTGGGTGGTTTATATGGTTCCTACCTGAAAGATTCAAGGTATTCCATTACCGATTTTCTAAACCGCAGTGTCAGGAATTACATCAAAGAAGCGGATTTTACCGGCCGGAAATTTAAACGCATTATTTGGATTCCTCCATACCTGAAAATTTCAGATCAGAGACAAGACTTATTTCTGGGCCGTATGAAGCGTGAAGAGAATGACCAGTATACAGAGTTGATTCAATCTCCTTTGGAAGAGTTAAAAACATTAATTTTCAACAACATAAATAGCTTGTTAGACTCATCCGGTAATGATCCTGGTAAGGAATTTTGTCTTTATGTTATTCATGACCCATTACACCATTCGAACCTCAAAAATTATATATCATTTTTAAGCAATAAAGGAATGAGGGTATTAACTTTGAGTTTTGAAAACGAGGATTCAATTATTCAACAGCATATTAATCATCTTGCGTTTTGCCACGGTGTTTTAATTTTTGATAATGGAAATACAAACTGGCTGGAAGCAAAATTCAGGGATCTGATTAAAATAAAGGGTTATGGCCGATCGGTACCGTTTGCGTTCAAAGCAGTGCTAACCAACTCAGACAATGGTATCGAAAAGTTTGATGAGCAAATTACCAATGATGTTGTTTTCTTACAAAACAGCATGGATTTGGAGTCTGTGTTTGAACCTTTATTAACAAAGATGGAAGAATACAATGCATGATATTGAAGAACATACAATTACGCAACAGTTAAAGGTTGTAAAAAAAGCAGAATATACCAATCCGTTTCCCGGGCTGCGTCCATTTACTATTAAAGAAAGTTTTTTGTTCTTTGGCAGGGAAGGACAAAGTGAAGAAGTAATTCGAAATCTCACCAGGTATCGTTTTGCTGCCATCACAGGAGCATCCGGGGGAGGAAAATCTTCCCTGATATACTGTGGTGTAATCCCGGGGCTGCATAGCGGATTTATCCCGAAAGCAGGCTCAAACTGGAGGATTGTTCCTTTCAGACCAGGAAGTGATCCCATTTTTAACATGGCCGGTGCGATATACAATACGGAATCAAAATACCGAAAACCCGAGGATGACCTTTACAAAGCCATCATATTTTCTGTACTCAAGAGAGGCAACCAGGGTCTGGTTAATGTATACAAGCAACTGAAAGTCCCGAAAAACCAAAATATACTGTTAATTGTTGACCAGTTTGAGGAGTTGTTTCGTTTCCGGGAAGCAACCAAAAATGTTGATGATATCAATGAAACCGAAAGCTTCATTAAATTGCTTGTGGAAGCAGTCAAACAGTCGGAAATTCCCATTTACGTGGTTATTACCATGCGGTCGGATTTTATGGGTGAATGTTCAAATTTTCTTGATCTTTCCAGAAAAATTAATCAAAGTAATTACCTTATTCCTCAAATGTCCCGGGAAGACTATCGAAAAGCTATTACCGGTCCCATTGCTGTTGCAGGAGCTGACATCGAGGAGCAACTGGTCAACGAATTGCTCAACAGTGTGCAGGACGAATCCGATACCTTATCGGTGATACAACATGCCATGATGCGTACATACGATCACTGGTCAAAATTCAGTGATCCCAATGCTCCAATTTCACTGGTTGATTATGAAGCAGCAGGAAAAGTTGATAACGCGTTGTCGCTGCATGCCAATGAAGCTTACAATGAACTTACAGATGATGGCAAAAGAATCTGCCGGAGCATGTTTACCACTCTGACTGAACGTGGCGATGATAACCGGGGAACACGCCATCCGGCAAAAGTTTCCACCATTGCTGAAATTGCTCAGGCCTCTGTTAAAGATACCATGGAGGTAATTGAAAAGTTCCGGACAAAAGGTCGTGCATTCCTCACACCTTCCACTGATACTGATCTCACCGCCGATACAGTTATCGATATTTCTCATGAAAGCATTATGCGTATTTGGGAAAAGTTGCGTATCTGGGTGCAGGAAGAATCAGAATCAGTGCAAATGTACCTGCGACTTTCTGAAGCAGCGGAATTGTATCAGCTTGGGAAAACCGGTCTTTGGCGGCCTCCCGACTTGTTGCTTGCATTAAACTGGAAAAAGAAGTTTAAGCCCAACCTTGCATGGGCACGACGATATAACCCGGCCTTCGAGAGAACCATGGTATTTCTCGAAGCAAGTGAAAAACGGTTTAATGCCGAAGAAAAAAATAAAGTAAAAATCCAGCGTCGAGCTCTTATACGAAGCCGAAGAATGGCTGCGAGTGCCGTTATTATCGCTCTCATATTTTTCTCGTTGATGTTCTATGCCAACGTGCAGAAACGGGAAGCAGATAAACAACGATTAATGGCTGAAGAGGCACGCCGCGAAGCAGACCGTAATGCACAGCTTGCCGGAGATCGGGCCGAGGATGCCGAATTTTACCGGGACAAGGCTCAGGCACTGGCAAGCACAGAATCAGAAAAGCGGGAGCTGGCTGAAAGAGAGAAAATCGTTGCCAACCGCGAAAGACTGCTTGCCGAACAGGTGGCAAACCAGGCAGCAGAAGAATCGGAAAAACTGCTCCAGGATAATACGGAAATCCGGGAAGAAAAAGAAACCATCGAGAGTAGACTGCAACTGACCGAACAGGAAAAAACAATGGCTCAAAAAGAAAAAGAGAAAGCATTACAACAACGCATGTTGACTATCGCCAATACCATGGCTGTGAAGTCAATGCAGGTTTACCGAAACAGAGATTTACGCGGACTGCTTGCTTACCAGGCCTACAAATTTAATGACCAATTCAATGGTACACAGCACAATCAGGACATTTATATAGGTTTATACCAGGCTCTCGAAGAATTTAATTACGGGCTTTATCAGGGTTTTCAGGGCCATACCGGGGCTGTACGATCGTTGGTATTTATGCCTCAGTCAACTGTCTTCTACTCAGCAGGAGGCGATGGTAAAATACTGAAATGGAGCCTGGAGGGCAATAACAGAACACCGGCTACATTAATCAATAATAATTCGATTAACCGATCCCTGGCCATCAGTCCAAATAGCAACTGGCTGGCTTGCGGCACAGGTAACTCCGACATACAATTATTTAACCTGAAATCAGATAACCAGGCCCCGAGAGTTTTAACAGGTCATACTGGTTGGGTTGGTTCCCTGTCTTTTACTCCGGATGGTAACCGGCTGATAAGTTCCGGAAATGATAAATCAATTCTGGTATGGGATTTATCAACGATGAATTATCAAAACATCGTTCAACACGATCAAAAAATCAGGGTCATTGAGGTTTCTCCTAATGGAAATAATATTGCCGGTGGTACAGATGATGGTAATGTCTTTACCTGGAATCTCGATGGATCCGGAAACCGACTATTGTATAACGGAGGTGGCATTACCATTTATTCATTGACCTATAACTCAAATGGCAGTTTAATAGCCATAGGCGATAAATCAGGAAATTTGAAACTAATCAATGCAAGAACGGGAAGCCTTATAAAAAATCTAACCGGCCATTCCGCACGAATTCTGGATGTCGATTTTAGTCAAAATGGGAAATTTCTTGCATCATCCAGTATGGATGGAACGGTTCGCTTATGGACATTGGAAGATTACAGCAAACCACCGATCGTACTAACCGGCCATGAATCCTGGGTGTTGTCAATTGCATTTAGTCCGGACAGCCGCAATTTAATAACTTCCAGTGATAAGGGAGATTTAATTCTTGTTTGGCCAACAGAATCAAGGTATATGGCCAACCAAATGTGTTCATTCTTAACGCGTAACTTTACGCAAAGCGAATGGAACAACTACGTTGCACCCGATATTCCACTTGAACAAACCTGTAATAAATAACGAACCAATAATTATGACTCAATACCCTCTTAAACATTTCTATTTTATATTGGTATTTGTGACAATCGCCCCATATGCATATACACAAACCGATTGTAGTTTTCAACTTGACAGCGCAAAAAATTTATTTGAAAACGGTATCATTGAAGAAATTCCACAGGTATTGAATCCGTGCATTGAGGAAGGGTTTACCCGTGAGCAAAAAATCAGTGCATACAAACTAATCATTCTTACATATCTGTTCGATGATAATCAACAAGGAGCTGAAAGCACGATGCTTCAATTTCTTGATGATTTTCCGAATTATGAAATACGCCCCGATGATCCCGTGGAATTTGTATACCTGTTTGAGTCATACCGCACTCTTTCTGTATTCTCCGTGGGTTTCTTTATGGGACCGAATTTATCTTTTGTCAGAACCATTGAACCCGTCACACCCAGTCCGGTAATAAATAATTCAGACAATAAAGCAGGCTTTGCCACACAATTTGGCCTGCGTGTGAATCGATATTTATATCAAAGGCTTGAAGCAAATGTTGAATTGATATATTCCGGACGAAATTATTCATTTGAAGAAAATATTGCCGGTAACTCGGAGTCGGCCTTTTCCGAAGAAATTTCTATTTGGGAAATCCCGCTGTATGCCAGTTATGAATTAAATCCGGGTAAAATTGTTCCTTTCGTCTATGCAGGCCCCTCCATCGGGTTTATTACCTCCGCCAGTGGTACACCGATTGAAACACTTCTCACAGATAATGCTCAGCCTTTTAATGGTGCAGAGCGGGATATCTCCCATAGAAGAACCCTTGTCAACTTTTCCTTAATGATGGGAGGCGGAATTAAATACAAAATGCCGAAGGGCTACTTTGGCGTTGATTTGCGGTTTAATGTCGGCTTGAATGGAATTGTTCAGGATAATGTGTTACAGGATCACTCTGAAATACTCGAATTTAATCACATTGATGATAAATTTGCACTGAATAGCATATTCCTCTCAATTGGTTACCATTATACACTTTATCAACCCCGAAAAATCAGATAACCGAAATGAATCATAAAATCCTTTTATATATTTTACCGCTGTTGCTTATTTTATCATGCTCCAAAGATGAGATTAGCAATGACCAGGCAGAATCTTTCATCAAGTTTTTCGGAACAACCAGTCAGGATATGGGAACCGACATCAAACCTCTGCAAAGTGGCGGCTATGCCTTGCTCGGATCGGTAAATATGCCGGATGCCGGATACCAAATGTACCTTGCCAAAACCGATAAATTTGGAAACTTTACTGAAGATCCCATCATATTTGGAGGGCCATTTGCTGATATTGCACACGCAATGCAAATCAATAGCAACGGAACAATATACATTGTCGGTTCAACAATTAGCGAGCGAGGAGGAACCAGCGATATGGTACTTTACATCGTAACCAACACTGATATTACAGGACCGATTACCTTTGGCGGAAGTGGCAATGAAGTCGGGTATCATTTACAGATTACCGAAACGGGAATTGTGATGGTTGGATATTCTGACGAAGGTGGATCAAAAGACATATATCTTGTTGTAGCCAATCGCAATGGCGATGAGATATGGTCAAAAAGGTACGGACACAAAACAGGAGAAGACATTGGAAGGTTTGTAATTCCGTACAACGGGAATTATTTAATAACAGGATCAACCAACTACGATGCCCGGTTAAACGTAAGGAACAACAAAAATATTTGGTTACTCGAAATAGCGCCCGAAAATCGCAGCCCGGTCAATAGTGTGTTTATCGGTGGCCCTGGCAATGATGAAGGCATCGCATTATTACCCCTCCCTGATGGAACCATCTATCTTACGGGCACTGTCACCGATGATGAAAACAATCCCGGTGCTTATTTGGCTCAGTTTGACCAAAACCTGAAAATGAACTGGGAACGCTCATACCATGAAATCAATGCAATAAATACTTCGGGTATATGTCTTTGGAACAGCAATATTGTGGTAGCCGGTACCCATGTTTTAAATGAAAGCAACAGCCGGATATCGGTTTTGGTTTTAGATAAAAATGGTGAACTGAGCAGGGATTATTATATCGGAGGGCAAACCAGATTATCTGCTTCGTCAGTTGAGATGACAACCGACCAGGGATTGATTTTAAGCGGTACAAATGAGAACAGGGGAGCAAGCATGATTACTATTATCAAACTAGATCAGAATGGTAATCTTTAAAATTAGTTATGTTCAAAAAAAACTGAAAACATGAATACAATATTTAAATATATAATTATTATTATTTTTTCATATGTATTACCTAATTCTTTACATGCTGGGACA
>CAZAMT010000063.1:0-4684 GCA_964486145.1 uncultured Bacteroidales bacterium | reverse complement strand
ATACACCATCAATGCCTTATCAGAGCCATCAGCACTCATCGTTGGCAACGCAACCATTTGCCGCAATAGCTCAGTGCCCGTCACGGTGCTCCTTGAAGGGGAAAGCCCCTGGAGCATCACCTATTCGCGAAACGGAGCGCCGGACGGTACCATTGATAATATCACTCAAACACCTTTCAGCTTTCCGGTAAACAGGGATGGAGTGTATCAAATTGAAGAAGTTGCTGACAATAACTGTATTGGTGAGGGATCGGGTAGCGCTGTCATTGATTACTATCCTGAAACGAGCGTAGACATCATCGGATTAAGCAGTACATACAGTTTGAATTCACCACCAGTAGATTTATCAGGAAATCCGGCCGGAGGAGCATTTACCGGACCCGGAGTGGTAACCTCCGACAATAAATTTTACCCCAACCTGGCAGGAGTTGAAGGTTCCCCGCATGAAATCGTTTATGCATATGTAAATCCGGACAACAACTGCACCAGTTACGATACGGCACTTGTAAGCGTGATTGATTCGGTAGCCAGTATTTTTATCATTGATGAAAAACAGGTGTATTGCTTTAATGATGATCCCATTACCGTGATAGGAAGCAACATTGAAGACCAAACAGGCTCTTTTTCAATTGAAGGAGGAGAAGGCCTTACCGATAATTTTGATAATACCGCAACAGTTGATCCCGCGGTTTTGCGGAATGGTGAGTTTGTAATTACGTATACGTTTTTTGATGGTGAAAGTAATTTCAGTATTGAAAAAACCATAACCGTTGAGTTCATTGAACGTTTGGTATTCATTGGTTTTGATGACAACAGCAATTGCAAAAACGGAAATCCGGTTGAACTGGAGGGAAATAACCCCAATGGAATTTTCTCGGGAGGTGGTGTAACCGGAAACATCGTTGAGGGGTTTACTTTTGATCCAACGCTTGCCAATATTGGCCTTGACTCGATCATTTATTCATTCACATCAACCAATGGTTGCGTTAGAGACACGTTTGAGCAGGTAACCATCTACGATATACCGCAAATTGATTTTACGGTAAGCGATAGCTGTGTATCGGAGGCACACCCATCACCAATTCAATTTATAAATACCACTGAATCTGTTGATCCGGTGGTGCAATGGAACTGGAATTTTAATGATAACTCCAGCGGTCAGGATAATTTTAGTACATTAAAAAACCCCACCCATCTTTATTCAGCATCCGGGCCACGCAACGTATCTTTAAGTGCCGTCACAAACCGTGGTTGCAGTAATACAAAAAGTATGAACATTACGTTTGGAGATAAACCACTGGCGGATTTCACTTTTGAAACCGAATGCTTTGTCAGTGATTCTGCAATCCGGTTTACCGATGCCAGCATCAGTAAGGCAGCCATTGATGGTTATTCCTGGAAGTTTAATGATAATGGGAGTACAACAATAAGCAATGAACAAAACCCGGAATATGTTTTCAGTTCCCGGTCTAACTACAAAGTTGAGTTAATTGTAAGCACAGAATTTGGCTGTACCGATACAAGTGAAAAGGAAATTTTTCTCAGGCCAACATTTAATCTTGCTGATGGCCCGTATTTTCAGGATTTTGGAATTGATCGGGGATCATGGGTTGCCAATAAAAAATCAGATTCGGAAATAAACAGTTGGCAATTCGGCCCGGTTGAAGATAGTTTTTTTGAAGGATCTGCACCATCCAACCTGGCCTGGTACACAAATATAGTTGTGCGCGACCAGGAACAATCATGGATTACCTCTCCCTGTTTCAACTTTGAGGAAGTTGAAAAGCCTTATATAAAGTTTGATATCTGGCGGGCTTTCGAGCAAAACCGCGATGGGGCCGTCATGCAATCGACAACCAACAATGGCAAGACTTGGACAAATATTGGATCAATAAATGACGGTATCAACTGGTATAACTCGTTTGAAATACAAGGTTCCCCGGGCGGTCAGGCAATTGGTTGGTCAAACCGGACCGATAACAATTGGATTGAAGCACGTCACCGGTTAGACAGCCTGGTGGAAAAACGAAATGTCCAGTTCAGAGTGGCTTATGGATCGGATGGAACAGGAATTAATAATGAAGGTTTCGCATTCGACAATATCTGGATTTCAACACGTACTAAAAAAGTACTGGTCGAACACTTCACTAATGTTGGCGACTCACTTCACAATGCATCCAATGAACTGGTGCGGGAATTAAACCAATTAAACCCCAGGGATATGATTGAAATTCAGTACCATTTGCCGGCACCTGGTATTGACTCATTTAACCTGGCAAACCCGGGCGGGCCAAACATCAGGATGATTAAATATGGTCTCTCGGGCGGACCTATATCCATCGTTAATGGAAATACTACCTATCAGTACTCAAATGAGGAGGATATTCCAAAAAACATCGATCTTATCACCAGATCCTTAACCGATGCTGTTTTTGATATTTCTTTGACTACATCCGTGGAAAATGATATCCTTCGGATTGAAAGTCAGACCAAGGCAATTGAAAATATTGAAAGCCAGGAATTTAGCCTTAAGCTTGCAGTTATTCAGGATATAGCATATCACATGGTAGAAAATGAGCGAAAAACCTATTACAATGTTTTTCTTGAATTTATACCCGATGCTGCAGGAATCACTTATCTCGGCGGATGGTCAAAAAATGATGTAAGGATAGAAGAATTTCAGTATACAATTGACGATGATTTCAATCCTGAAAATTTAAGTGTCATTGCTTTTATCCAAAGTGAGAACACCAACGAAATTCTCCAGGTAGAAACAGATCAGGACTCACTAACAACAGGGACAATACAGCCTGGTTTTAACAACCTGGCATTTAATGTATTTCCAAATCCTTCGGATGGTCACGTAAACATAATGCTACATTCGCACATTGATCAACCTCTGGAGATTGAAATCCTTGACTATACCGGAAAAATTCTTTTCAAAAAGCCATTGCACCAGTACGAAAATATGCACAACATATCCGTGTCGTTTCTTCCAAAAGGAATGTACTTAATCAGAATTGCCGGTAAAAGAATTTCAGGCGCTAAACGAATCGTCATTTATTAATGAAAACAGAGGTCTGCTGATATACCTGTATTCCATTGTTCATTTTCGCACATAAGTGTACACAAGCGTGCACTAATCATTTCTTGAATATTATTTAGTCTGCATTAAACGCCTGTGTATTTGGCAGATACAATGTTTGGCATAATAAATGTTAAAAAAATATCGTTATACAATTCTGACCCCTTATCTATTTAACATAGATATTAGGTATATTTGTAGGTAATACTTAGGCAAAAAAACCGCTGTAAAGCGGTTTTTTTATTTCAGACAATTTGCGTTCTGTCTGACAATTCACCAAAACAGATCTGGTACTTGCAGAAAATAACCTGCCATCTGTCATAAAATATCAACTATTCAAATGAATTCCCGTTTTAACATTATAGAATAGTCAACCAGTCAAATGAACCAGTTTATGCAGATAAAAGAGCTTTTAAAAATATCGTTAGTTGCAGTTATGATTACCTCGTGTTCATGTCACGAAGTTTTTATATCAGAGAAAGATCTCCAGAACGACATTTTTTACCTGGCAGATCAGTTAAAACCTTATTCAGGTGTTTGCTTTACGCGATTCAAAGAAAAAGATCAAATCAGGGCCAAACGAACGTATAAAGAAGGCACAATGAATGGCATCACCGTGCTTTACTACCCAAACGGGCAGGTTAATAAAAAAGGACAATACCGTGAAGGTAAATATCATGGTAAATGGGAAGGCTGGTACAAGGATGGTACAAAATCATTTGAGATTCACCATAACCATGGAAAGCTTCAAGGCAAATACAATACGTATCATGACAATGGCCAAATAAAGGAAACGGGAACCTATACCGACAATTTTAAGTCCGGAAGATGGCAGTACTTCGATAAGGGGGGCAACCTGGTAGAGCAAAAAACCTATTGACCCACCTCACATATCTGCATGATCGATGCCGTGCCTTCCACACCCCGGAAGGGCGGCATCTTTTTTTTATTGGCAATTAACCCCTAAAAAGTGCATATCAATTCCAATGCCTTATGAAATTCATTCTTATTTTTGCTGTCATGCTTGTTTCATTGCTTTTTCATACTTTTAAGATCATAGATAAACGAAATGGAACCTTTTTTTCATCACGACAAAGAATCATATTGTCAAACAGCTACTAATTTTACTGTAAATGAAATGTGTTTTATGAAATTATTATATTCTGTTACTTTAAAAATCTAATTAATCAAGTGGATCGGAACAATAAACTGTTTGTCATAGGCATTATCACAGGAGGCCTCTTATTTTATATTCTGCCGGAAGCCATTTTCTATTCGGGTAACTCCCTTTGCCTGCATTATCGCATTTTTGGAATCGAATGTCCTTTCTGTGGGTTGACCAGGGCTGGTTTTTCATTTTTTCATTTTCAGTTTTCAAAAGGTATGCATTTAAATCCGGCAATATTACCGCTTATGCTTTTTATTGTCAGTGAAATTTTCAGAAGATACACTCGCTTGCCCATCTTTGTTTTCATAAACAAAATTTTACTGGTATTCACAGCAATCGCATTCATTGCACTTTACATTACAAGAATTTTAAAAGGATTCGTATAACGTTGTATTGTGATGCAGGCAGATAGCTCTAATAACATTTTAATA
>CAZAMT010000062.1:0-16007 GCA_964486145.1 uncultured Bacteroidales bacterium | reverse complement strand
TTTATTGCAGGCATACAGGACCTTTTTACTTCATTGGACAGGCTTATGAAAAGTTGATGAAATGGGCTGGCCCGCTCGGATTTCTTGATGTTCCTGATGTAAAAACAGTTACCTTTTATCATGACGATCCAAAAGTCACTAAAATGAACCAGGTGCACCCAGGCGCATGCATCACCACTGACAGTAATGCAAAACCTGCGGGTAAATTTGGAAATATGAACTATTGGCTACCCCCATTTCTAAAATGTAATTTTCACATTTTCTCAAAAACACCGGCCAATAGTTCTTTGCTAATTTCTTCTTTAACGATGTAATTGCGTGCCCCGGCTTCAATCATCTGAACGATGTATTTCATATCTGCATGGAAAGAAAGCGCTATGATTACCAGATCGCGATATTTATTGCGAACGATTTTTGTTGTTTCAATGCCGTTCATCACAGGCATATCAATATCCATAAAAACCAAATCAATTATTTTCTCTGACAGTTTGTCAATACATTCAGAGCCGTTGTATGCCTCATCTATTGAATGTATTCGGTCTTCGAATGCATCGGATAACATGAATTTGAGGGCATTGATAAAGTGTGGGTGGTCATCAACAATCAAAATTCTAAATTTCCGCATCTAAAGAATGAACTTTATTTAACAATTAAATCTTCTGTTACTTTCCAACCCCTCCAAAGCATGCCATGAGCGCAAAAAAAACAGGATGGCACATACATGCCACCCTGTCAAACCAAACCACACTAAACAACCCTAAATCAAACCTACTCTCTCTTTAATCAAACTTAACACTCACAAACCACACAAATCAAACATACATATTTAAGTTTCTAAGCGGAGGAAGATTCACTCTCCACTTCCAACCAAATCTGATTTTATTTCAAATCCCTCTTTCCAAAATATCTTCTGACTCTCCCTTTTCATATCTTCCCTGCTTTCCTTCTTTCTCCCTACTTTCACTTCCTTATTCTCATCAGTGTCAGAATCATTTTCAACCCTTATTTCAAATCCTTCTTTCACTTTATCTTCCTCTCTGCTATAGAAACCAAATCTATTTTATTTTGTTCAGGACGTCATTGTCTCTTTTTTACTAATACAAAAATATAACCACTAATCGTTGAAATGGTGAGAGTTTGTACCTAATTTTAAAAAAAGATTACGCATTTTATAATGGGGATCATTCCCTAAGACTACGCAGTAAAAAATACGTAAAAACCGACATTTACCTCACTCCACCGGTAACGTGCAGGTAATCCGGAAATTATTATGACTAACTGGTCATTTTTGATTATATTTGTGACCAATCAGTCATATTTTCAAAAAATTATGCCGAAGAAAACATTTTCCAATTTAGCTGATACAAAAAAACAAGCATTGCTGGACATGTGTTTTGAGGAGTTTGCAATAAACAATTATGATAAAGCATCCATCACACGCGTTGTAAAAAAACTTGGTATTGCCAAAGGAAGTATCTATCAATATTTCGAAAATAAAAAAGACCTGTATTTTTACCTGATTGATTATGGAACGGAATTACGCTTACAAAATGTTAAGGAATTGTTTCAATCCAGCAGCATAACATTCAAGGACTTACTTATTGAAAATTTCCTGGAAAAAGTAAGGTTTGATAACAAATACCCCACTGTTGGAGCATTTCTTTTTACTGTGATGAAAGAAAGGTTTGCTAATGATTTGGGCAACATGGAAGTAAAAACAAAAGAGCGAATTGTTGGGTTAACCCGAAAATTACTCCAAAAATACGTTGTTGCCGAACATATCCGGAAAGATATTCAAATCGATATAATGGCCTACACAGTTGTTCAGGTTCAAATGGGGTTGTATGATTTCCTGGAGATGAACTACAACATTGATTTCCGGAAAAATATCAAAGAAAAAAAACCTATGATTCCCCTACAGGAGAATCAAATAAAAAAAATTATCGAACAATTTGCTGAGATTCTATTATGTGGCATAAAAAATAATTCAAATGATAAATGTTGAGAAACTCACTATACGCTACCGAAAAAGCAAGCCAGTACTTAAAAATGTAACATTTTCAATTTTTCAGGGAGAGATTTTTGGATTTCTGGGACCAAGTGGTGCCGGAAAAAGTACAACACAAAAAGTATTGACCCGTTTACTCACCAATTTCCAGGGCAACGTTGAAGTACTCGGTAAACCCCTGGATTCATGGAATAACGAGTTCTACAACCATATTGGTGTTGGTTTTGAACTACCGAATCATTATCTTAAGTTAACAGCGAAAGAAAATCTCACGTATTTTTCAAAATTCTACAACCGGGATACGATGCCCCCTGAAAAATTGTTGAATCTGGTAGGTTTATCAAAGGATGGCGATAAAAAAGTAGAAGCCTATTCTAAAGGTATGAAAATGCGCCTCAATTTCGTGCGTGCCATCATGCACAATCCTGAAATCCTGTTTTTTGACGAGCCAACTTCAGGATTGGACCCTGCCAATGCTCATAACCTCAAAAAAATTATTTTGCAAAAAAAACAAGAAGGGAAAACCATTTTTATCACCACACACAACATGCACGATGCTGAAGAACTTTGCGACCGGGTAGCATTTATTGTTGATGGAGAAATAAAACTGATTCAATCTCCAAAAAAACTGCGGTTGCAATTTGGTAAACGAATGTTAAAAGTTGAAACCAACGGGATGAAAAAATCAAACTATGAATTTGACCTTAACGGATTATCAGGGAATTCAACATTCATGGAAATTATCAGGAATAATAACGTGATATCCATGCATACCAATGAAGCAAGTATGGATGAAATATTTATGAAAGTAACCGGAAAAGCCTTGCAACAATGAATAAATCAATATTTCATCTAATAAAATGGGATTTTCTGTTTTTTCTTCGTTACCAAATCATTACCGTTGCTGCTGTCATTGCAGGTCTTTATTCAATCATCCTTGGTTTGTTACCGGACAATTCTGATACTTTTCTGATCCTGATAATATTTAGTGACCCTACATTCCTGGGGTTCCTGTTCATTGGTGTCATTGTTTTATACGAAAAATCATCAAATACAATTCAGGCACTTTCCATTACCCCGGCAAGGCTTGGTAATTACATGATCTCTAAAAGCATGGTTCTTACATTCATCGCCATCTTTGCAGCAATGTTTATGGCTGTTTCATCAAAAGGATTTCAATTTAATTCCGGATACTTATTGCTGGCAGTTATCCTGTCATCAGTATTATTCATATTATTGGGGTTTGTCGGGATATCGAAAGTGAAAACATTCAACCAGTATATTCTTGTTATCCCGATGTTTTTCGTACCCGCCGTACTTCCGCTGCTGGAAATGTTTGGTTTTATTTCATCACCTGTGTTCTACATCATCCCCACAAAGGCAAGTCTTCTGCTTTTTGAAGCTGCTTTTGGGAGAATATCATTCAGTGAATTTGTATACTGCATCGTTTATCTGTCCGCCTGGATTGTTTTTTCATACAAATGGGCATACAAAGCGATGAGGTTAAACTGGAAAAACCAATCATCATGAATCGTTCATTTAAGATACATCACTTTCTTATCACAGACCTAAAGCTTATAATTAGAGATAAATCTCTGTTTATTTTTGTATTCATTCCCTTCGCTGTTCTTGCTTTTTTGAGATATGCACTTCCACCAATCGCCGGTTTGTATCCTGCTATCGTCAACTATTACACGCTTGTAATTGGCATGATGGCCGTTGCAATGTCAGTTTTTCCGGGATTTATCATGGCATTTATCATCATTGATGAACGGGAACAAGCCATACTGGATGTTTTCAGGGTTCTGCCTGTTTCTTTTTCGAAACTGGTATATGGACGAATTTTTTTAACGGCATTGATGGGTTTCGTATACAGTTTTGTTATCTTAAAATTTTCGGGCCTTGCAGTGTTTGAACTGTTGCGCATCCTGGAGGTATCACTTCTAAGTTCATTTCTTGGTCCGGTGAGTGCTCTGCTGATCGTTTCCTTTGCAAGCAATAAAATTGAGGGAATGACATACATGAAAGGCATCAATTTTATTTGGATCATTCCGGTTGCACACTTTTTCATTGACACTCCATGGAAGTATTTTTTCGTTATCATTCCCGACTACTGGACGTTGCAAATCATTTATGGCAATGCAAATGCAACCCATGCATTTTTAACAGGATTTGCTTTTCATTTTCTCATTTTAATTATAGCCGCAAACGTATTCATTCGGAAAATGGCACAGTCCTGAGTGCCATTTCCAAAATGCAGGTTAGGAATCATTTAGCCCGAATAATTCAGGTTAGATTAATGTTTCAAATCCTTTATAAACGCTTCTGCAATTAGCAGGTCGGAACGGGTTGTTATTTTAATATTTTCCCGATTGCCATCTACCATATTTATTTCATAACCAGCCGATTCAACCACATTGGCATCATCGGTGAACGATTCTCGATATTTCTGCTCAAAACATTTACGAATGATTTCAAACCGGAAAACCTGTGGTGTCTGCACCAACCACAATTTAGATCTGTCAAAAGATTGGTTGGTATCCTTTTCCTTCAAGCGAACTGATTCATTGACTGGTACAGCCGGAATGGCGTTTCCATATGAATGAGCCGTTTGATAACAGTTTTTTATGGTGTCAACAGAAACACAGGGACGAACTCCATCATGAATTCCAACTACTGAAGACGCTTCAACTGCAAGGATCCCGTTTCTGACAGAATGAAACCTTGTCTCACCTCCTTCCACAATATCATGGTGCACTTCAAAATTATGCTTTTTACATAAACTTTTCCAAAACGAGACTTGTTTATGGGGAAGAACTAAAATAATATGAATATTATTGTCAAAGTTATAAAACCTGGATATCGTGTGCATTAAAACGGGTTTGTCATCCAATTCAATAAATTGTTTTGGTAATGTTGAATCCATTCGCCTCCCGGATCCGCCAGCAACGATGATGACTGTGTTTTGCATCTGAACAAATAATTGATCTTTGCTAAAGATATATGAATAAAAAATCAAATACCTATGGTAAATAAAGAAATTTTCAGTTTCCTTGGTGAATTGAAAAGAAACAACAACCGGGACTGGTTCAATGAAAATAAAGAGAAATATAAAAAATTAAATCAGGATTTTCATGTATTGGTCAATCAGATCATTGGGAACATAAAGCAATTTGATCCGGACATTGGATTGCTAGATGCGAAAGATTGCACCTTCAGAATATACCGGGATGTGCGGTTTAGCCCTGACAAATCGCCCTACAAAACGCATATGGGAGCGTTCATTGCTCCGGGTGGCCGAAAAACTTTGAAGGCGGGATATTATTTTCATCTTGAACCCGGAAATTGTTTGCTTGCAGGAGGATTGTGGCAACCGCCATCCAACATTTTAAAATCGCTCCGCCAGGATATATTTGACCGTACCGATGAGTTTAAAGTACTCATTTACAGCAAATGTTTTAAAAAACACTTTGTGGAAATTATGAATGAAGACAAATTGAAAAGGGCACCAAAAGGATTCTCTGAGGATTTCCCGGATATCGATTTATTAAAGTATAAAAGTTACACGGTTATGAAAAAGCTACCTGATGAAGTTTTATTGTCTGATAAATTTGAAAAAGAGGTAATTGACGTTTATGGATGTCTTCACCATTTTAACTGTTTTTTAAACCGATCCGTTGAAATGACAGAATAAACATTCGTGATCATTTGGGCATATACTCCTGTACAGTATTCAACAGGTTTTCAATATTTAGAGGCTTCACCAGGTATGCGTTACACCCTGATTTTAGCACCTCTTCCTTTTCTTCCTCCATCGCGTGAGCAGTTTGTGCAATGATGGGCATCGTTTTATTATTTGATCGGATGATACGTATGGCTTCACGTCCATCCAACAACGGCATTTTCAAATCCATCAACACCAGGTCAATTTCATGTTTATCAAGCATTTCGAGTGCTTCCAGACCATTTTTCGCCCAGTAAAGGTTGGCATTGCTTTCCTTCAACAATTCCTGTATAAAAAACCAGTTCAGTTCTTCATCCTCCGCAACCAATATAGATTTACTATTCCAATTGGGAATGCCTTTATTTGTTGAATTTCTCTTCACATTCCTTCTTTCGGGTTTATATTCAACGAGAGGTAATACAAATTGAAAGGTTGACCCTTGTCCCTGCTCAGATTCAACCCAAATATTTCCACCCAACAATGCTACCAGTTTTGAAGAAATGGCCAGTCCCAGCCCTGTACCTTTAGGCTTAACCGTATTTACATCCGTAATTTGTCCAAAACTGTCAAAAATAAACCTGTATTTGTCTTTTGCTATACCAATACCTGTATCTTTAACGTAAAACCTGACATTTTCACCTTCTTTTTTGTACCCGAAAGTAATGGTTCCCTGCATTGTAAACTTAAACGCATTGTCCAGCAGATGAAATAAAACCTGTTTCAATCGATGCGGATCGGTTTCGATTACAAAATCGTTTCTTAGCACATCCTTGTGCATTGAGAATTTAATGCTCCCGTTTATTTTTTTATCTTTAACAGTGCTGAATTCCTGATAAATTTGATCCATAATCATATTTATCGGACAGGCGGAGATTTCGATGGAAAGCTGACCTGATACGAGTTTTGAAATGTCAATGATGTTCTCAATGATATCAAGCAATGTATTTCCACAACCGGTGATATGATTCACGTATTTATCAATTTCCTCTCTATTTGTTCCGGCATTTTTTAACAATTGTGAAAATCCCAGAATACCGTTCATGGGAGTTCGTATTTCATGACTCATGTTTGCCAGGAATGCCGATTTCATTTTGTTGGCCTCTTCGGCCTTTTCTTTCGCCTTTTTAAGCTCCCTTTCCGATTCAATTTTGTCTGTAATATCTACCGTGACCCCAACAATGCCAATCGGTTTGTTATTCTCATCTAAAATGGGTGATTTTGAAGTTGTTACATAAATAAAATGTCCGCTGGCATGTCGGATATGTTCCACTTTTCCAACAATAGGTTTTCCTGTTCTAATTACGATATCCTCATCTTGTTTTGCCTGGATCGCATGTTCGGTAGTGAAAAAATCAAAATCAGTTTTACCAATGGCTTCTCCCGGGTTTTCCACACCCAGCAATTTTGCCTGCAACGTATTAATTCGGATAAACCGTCCCTCCAAATCTTTGAAATAAACATTGTGCGGTAAATTTTCCATCAGATGGTAAAGGTGCTTTCCCTCTGCCCGCAAGCGTTCATTTTCTTCTCTTAAGGCACGATTCCTTTTTGAGAAAGAAATATTTTTAAGATAACCAAACATTCAATTATGATTGTATTTCCTGGAAAACTTTGCTCTTTTACGTTAATAGCAACTAAAAGTTTAATGCAAAACAAAAACCTGCCGTAAAGTGTATCTTTCAGGCAGGTTTTAGCAGTTTTGGATACATATTTTACTGAATCTATGTATTTTTTTCAAGCTCCTTCCAAGCCAGGGCACTGGCCCCTAAAACAGCAGCATTGGCTTCATGAATACCTGAAGGAAGAATTTTAACTTTATTTCTGAATATGGGTAGTACAAATTCTTCCATGTATCTCTTTGTTGGTTCAAAAATAAATTCTTTTGCTTTTGCAAGTCCTCCAAACAGAAATATTGCTTCGGGGCTGGTATGTGCAACCGTATCAGCCAATGCGCGGCCAAGCGTTTTGCAGGTGATATCAAATGCCTCCACAGCAATTTTATCGCCTCGTTTTGCCGCTTCATAGATAATAGCTGCACTGAGTTTATTATAGGTAATATCCCTGAATTCACTCTCTTCAATCGAATCAGCCATTAATTCAAAAACCGTACGTTTGATTCCTGTAGCTGACACATATGTTTCAAGACTACCTCTCAATCCGGTGGAGCACATGCGTCCACCCGGGTGAATGGTTACATGGCCTAATTCGCCTGCAAATCCGTCATTTCCGTATACAAGCTCGCCATTCACAACAATTCCGCTACCCAACCCGGTTCCTAAAGTAATGACAATAAAATTTTCCATTTCCTTGGCACCTCCATATATCATTTCACCAAGTGCTGCTGCGTTCGCATCATTGGTCAATACCATTGGTACGTCAAAATATTTTTTTAGCAACTCAACAAAAGGTACCACCCCTTTCCATTTCAGATTGGGAGCCTGTTCGATTGTGCCTTTGTAATAGTTCCCATTGGGAGCACCAATACCAATGCCTTTCAGGTCGATGCTTTCTCTAATTTCAGAAAGGATATTCACAATTTCTGTATTCAGGTTATCGAGGTATGATGTAATGTCATTAAACCTGTCAGTGCTTGTATAACTTTCGGCAAGTGCGGTTCCATTTCTGTCAACTACACCATATTTTGTATACGTTCCGCCAATATCAATTCCAAGTACAACTTCTTTCATAAATTAAATCGGTTTATATAATTATTACATTTTTTCCAGTTTATTAAGTGCAAAAGCATATGCTCCAATGGAAACAGCCTTGCTTGTACCTAATCTTGACAATCCAAGTCCAATCCGCTTCAACGGATCGTACACTGTTTCTTTGTCTGTTAACGGGATTTGAATCTTTCTTTTTTCACCTTGTAAAAAAGCAGCCATTTCACTTTCAATTTCCAGATTAAATGCTTGCAATTCCATTCGGGGAAATTTTTCTCCGGACATTGCTTCAACGGAACTATTCAGTTCCTTTATTATTGGCGGAAGTATAAACTCAGCAGCTCCCGTTAAACCACCGCCGATAACAATCATGCCATCGATTAACGTAAGTGCGTTTGCCAGCGCATCGCCAACCACTTCACCCAACTCTTCAAATGCTGCAATGGCGGCTTTTTGATCTCCTGATTTCACACCTTTTGCAATCTCAAAAATATCTTTTGGGGTAATCATATTATTCGATTCAGATGACAAATCGTTGTAAACCCTGGTTACAGCTCTTATGCTGGCACCTTCTTCTGCAAAACAGGCATGATGCTTTTTGTTTCGCATCAACCAAATCTCTCCACCTGCCGAGTTATCACCGATAAACAATTCTCCGTTTCGCACGATACCCCCACCAAAACCTGTTCCGAGGGTGATTCCGATCAAATTGTTATATCTTTTCGGGCTACCAAATTGCTTCAGTTTGTCATTTATCTCAGGCAAAAACCCATTAATAGCCTCACCATAAGCAAAAAGATCACCATCGTTATTTATAAATACAGGGATATTAAATTTTTCCTCCAACATCGGGCCTAACGCAATTCCACCCCGAAATGCCGATAAATTGGCCAAATCTCCAATAATACCCTCCGGATATTCTGAGGGACCCGGAAATGCAAAACTAATGGCAACAGGATCACCCGACAACTTTTTTTTCACCTGATGAAATCCTTCAATGATGTTTTTGAGGCATTTTTCCAAATGATTTCCTTCGGAAGGTAATGTCACAGGTTCAACAATTTCAGTACCTCCCTGAACTGCCGAAAAAACAAAATTAGTACCTCCGGCATCAAGTGTCAAAACAATTCGGTTATCCTGTTGAAGGTTCATGCTACTTTCAAATTTTTAAGTGAAACAGTCAATATATAAATCAGACAAAGTATTGGTACAATAAAACCAGCCATCAATGTAAAAATATCAGCCAATGCACCAAATAATAAAGGAACAAAAGCTCCACCAATAATGGCTGTGATCATAAGCCCGGAAATCTCATTGCTTCTTTGTGGCATTGCATCAATGGTAATTGAAAAAATAAGCGGAAATACATTTGCAAAACCAAGCCCGATAATAAATATGACTGCAAAAGCAAAGGTTTGGGTTGGTGCAATAAAAAGAGCTGCCAGCGCCAGTAATGAAATAACTGTTGTAATCAACAAAAACTTTTTCGGTGACATCCAGTTAAGGATAACGCCTCCGAGAAACCTACCAGTCATAAGCGCCAAAAAGAAAAACATTGTACCCATCAGACCAAGTTTTTGGATATCAAAATCAAATTTTTCCTGGAGGTAATTTGGTAATCTTGAACTCATGCAAACCTCAGCTCCTACATACAAAAATATACCCATGACCATTAACAAAACATAGGGATTACGTAATAATGAAAAGCAACTTGAAAATGTAGCCGGTTCTGAGCCTTCTACATTTTTTTCTTTAATACGGGTTACACTAACAAGCAAAATTGTAACCAAAATTGCCACCGCATAAACCGGAAACAGGATTTTCCAGTCTTTACCCCAGTAATTTGCAGCCAGTAAAGGAAGCAATGCGCCTGACAGGGAACCGATGGCTTTAAAAAATTGCCCAAAAGATAAATTCCTTGAATATTTACCTTCCGCGGAAACATCGCGCATCACGGGGTTCCCTGAAACCTGAAGCATTGTTGCCCCGGTACCCAGTAACAACAAAGCCCCGAGCAACAAAATAAAAGAAGAATAATTACCAATGATCGGCAGGATTAATCCTAAGAATGCAGCGACCAATCCCAAAAGTAAAACATGCTTTTTGCCTTTTCTATCCTGGTAAATTCCGAGTGGCACCGACAAAAGTCCAAACATTAAAAATCCCATAAACGTTACCATTCCGGCAATTAGATTTGGAAGATTATATTCATTTTGCAACTGGCTGGTTAATGGAGCAACCACATCTCCAAACCCCATACAGAGGAATGAAAGAAATATTGGAAAGGTCTTAATTCTCATTGTTTTAGTATTTTCTTCGCGCTAAAAATACTATTTTATTGTTAATTTTATTCATTAATTAGACTGAATTTATTTCACGATGAATTTAACTTCTATTAAAAAACTGAACATCAATATTAAAATGTCGTATAATGATTTTTTATTAATTATTCCTGAAATCAACATTTTAAAACAACCCGGTGTAGTATTCATAACATATTTAATTTGTGAGAGATGAAAAATTTTATAGTACCAATAGACTTTTCGGAAGATTCGCTCAAAGGCCTTGACATTGCTATTTTGATTTCCAGGTATCAATATACCAATATTCAGATGGTGTATGTCATGAAAAAGAGCGGTGATTATAGCGCATCCATCGATGAAGAAAAAAAATATGCTGAACGGAAATTTGAGGAACTTTTGCAGGAATATTTACCAAAACTTGAAAATGATTCAAACCTTCGTTACATCATAAAAAGTGGTAAAATCTTTGCCGAAATTGTGAATCAGGCTCACAGTTATAAAGACAGCATTATTGCAGCTTCTACGCATGGTGCATCTGGTTTCGAAGAATTTTTTATCGGGAGCAATGCTTTTAAAATTATTGCAGCTACTCCACAACCTGTAATTACGATCCGAAAGGGATATGTGCCCGAAGCTTTTAATAAAATCATCCTTCCGATCAATCCCGTGATTGAATCGCGTCAGAAAGTGCCTTTTACAGTTGAACTTGCAAGGCTTTTTAAAGCTGAAATTGATGTCATTAGCGTTTGCACAGGAAAAGACAAAAAGGTAGTAGCCAAATTGAGCCAATATTTAAAACAGGTTTCGGAATACTTAAAATCGCATCAAATCCAGTTCAAAACAAAAGATTTAACCGGGGAAAATATTGCTGACCTGGTTGTAAATTACGCCAGCGAAGAAAAAGGTGACCTGATTTCCATCATTACGGAAAAAGAATCGAGTCTGAATATTTTTTCGGGTAGCTTTGCCCATCAGGTCATTAATAAAGCAAATGTTCCCGTGTTGAACTTATCTCCGCGCGATTTGCGTATTGCCGGGTCGTTCCGTACTACCGGCGGTTAGCCATCAAGAAGCCAAACGCGGATTGGGCAATTCATTTCGTAACATGAATGACCTATCCATGAAAACAATCATTAACGTTGATATTGGACAACACGGGGAAAATTAAAGATTTAATCAAAGGTAATTACAAAACATTTCGGATAGCTCTCCAACAATTTTTTCTGCACCTGTTCAGCTTCTTTTCGAGTCTTGAATTCTCCAACAATTAACCGAAATGTTTTTCCATTATCGTTTTCTACAATTTCTACAACGGGGTTAAATCCCGATTCAATTTTAATACGTTCGGACAGACGCAAAAGGTTGGATGGTTCTTTATAGCTTGCAATCTGAATACCAAAACCTGATGGTATAACATTTTCAGAATGAATTTTATAAAATGCACCCTGTGCTATGTTCTTTTCATTTGATTTTTCAGATTTTTCAGGCTTATTCTCAACCGCGGAAGCTTCCTCTTTGTCAACAACTTTCATCATAACCTTCTTAACACCTGTGATAAATCCAAGTTGGCTGGCCGCTGATTTTGATAAATCAATGATCCTGTCCTCAACAAACGGACCACGGTCGTTTATTCTTACCACTACCGTTTTATTATTTTCAGGATTGATTACCTTAACCAAAGTTCCAAAGGGCAGTGTTAAATGTGCCGCGGTAAGTTTGTCATGTGCATATTTTTCGCCGTTGGCTGTGTATCTTCCAACAAATTTATCACCAATCACAGATGCATTCCCCGATTGTTTGAAATCCTTCTGACCAAATGCATGGAAAGAAATGGCAGCAAAAAAAGCAATAGCAATAAAATTTTTCATGTGAATTCTGATTTTTTTAACATCTCAAAATTATCAATTTATCTTAACTTGACCTTCCGCGAAAAGAAAATTACCATAAATTAATTTTATTTGTTATTGTAATAAATTATCAGTCATGACAGGAAAAAATAATAAAGCAGTGATTGTTGGTGCGGGCATTGGAGGTATTGCAGCAGCCATACGTTTAATTATCAAAGGTTATGAAGTTGATGTATTCGAAAAAAACAGCTTTGCAGGAGGTAAATTATCGGAAATCAGGGCAGGCGGATTTCGGTTTGATGCCGGGCCATCTCTTTTTACACTGCCACAATTGGTTGATGAGCTGTTCACTTTCGCGGGAAAAAATCCATCGGATTATTTTACTTATGAAAAACTCGATATTATTTGCAAATACCACTACGAGGACGGTACCGTCCTGAATGCATATCAGGATGTAGAAAAATTTGCAAATGAACTGGGCCTGAAAACTTCCGCAGACAAAAAACAGGTTCACCGGTTTTTACAACACAGTAAAATATTGTACGATTTAACATCGGATGTTTTTATTTTTAATTCATTTCACAGGTTAAAAACATTCTATTCCAAAAAATTTTTACGGGCGCTGGTTCAGTTTTATAAGCTGAAAGCTACCACTACCATGCATAAAGATATTTGCCGGTATTTTAATGACAACAGGGTCATCCAACTGTTTGACCGCTATGCTACATACAATGGTTCAAACCCTTATACTGCTCCGGGCACTCTGAATGTAATTCCGCATCTTGAACACAATGTTGGTGCCTATTTTCCAAAAAATGGCATGTATTCAATTACTGAATCACTCGTGAAACTGGCTTCTGATTTAGGTGTGAACTTTCATTTTAATACACCTGTATCGAAAATCAAAAACAGCCGGCAAAGCATAAAAGGGATAGTAGCGAGTGAACAGGAGTATAGTGCGGATTTGGTAATCAGTGATATCGATATCGTTAAATTGTATGCTTTACTTGAGAATGTCGATATCAGTAAGCGATACCTGAAGCAAGAAAAATCCACTTCAGCCCTTATTTTTTATTGGGGTGTAAAACGCACAAACCCCCAACTGGAACTTCACAATATTTTGTTTTCAAAAAACTACAAAGAAGAATTTGATCATCTGTTTAAGTATAAAACGGTATTTGAAGATCCCACAGTTTACATTTTCATTAGTTCAAAGAAAGTTTCCGGAGATGCTACGGATGGATCAGAAAACTGGTTTGTGATGATTAACACTCCCGAGAATACAGGACAGGATTGGGATAACATTATTCCAGTCATGCGAAAACGTGTACAAGAAAAAGTCAACAGGATGTTAAACATGCAAATTGAAGATTCCATTGTTACCGAAAATATCATCGACCCCAGGAGTATTGAATCCAGGACCAGTTCGTATCATGGTTCGCTGTACGGGAGCAGCTCAAACAGCAGATATTCAGCTTTTACCCGCCATTCCAATGCTTCAAAAAGAATTAGGGGTCTGTACTTTGTTGGTGGTTCGGTGCATCCGGGCGGTGGGATACCTTTGTGTTTGGCTTCGGCTAAAATTATTGATGACATCATACCTGACATCAGGTGAAAACCACTTCCATCTGTTGAACAACAGCTCAGTTTTCCTTGTTAGAATAATTCGTAAATCAAATTGATTACACAATGAAAAATATGTTTATAAAAACAAAATATGTTTTGGTGCATGTCCTTGCACTATTTCTTTTGATATCATGCAGAAATACAGGAACAAATGAATCCGGGAACAATGAAAAATTTACAGCCCGGGGTGATATAAGCTTGCCCGATGGCTTTAAAGCCATTGTTGTTGCAGAAGAACTTGGACGTGGAAGACACATTATTGTGAATGACAATGGTGATATTTATCTTGCTTTACGCCAGCTTAATAATGATGGCGGAGTGGCTTGTTTGCGTGATACAAGCGATGATGGTGTGGCTGATATCGTTGAATATTTTGGTGAACACCCGGGAACAGGTATCGGAATAAGGAACGGATATCTTTATGTTGGAGCTGATTATGGTGTTTATCGTTATAAAATGACTGAAGGAGAGCTGGTACCAACGGGCGAAGCAGAATTGATAGCAGGTGGATTTCCTGAACAGGGATCGCACGCGGTAAAGCCATTTGCATTTGATAATGAAGGAAATATGTATGTGAATGTAGGAGGCCCATCGAATGCATGCATGGAGCAAATGCGTACCAAAGGATCTTCAGGCATGGATCCCTGCCCGCAACTTGAGCGCCAGGGCGGTATTTGGAAATTTAGCGCCGATGAACCTAACCAAGATCAGGAGGCTGATGCTGAGCGATTTGCCACCGGAATCCGAAATGCAGTTGCAATTACCTGGAATCAGCATGCGGATGAATTGTATGTTGTTCAGCACGGCAGGGATCAGCTTCATCAGTTTTACCCCGATATGTACACAGTAGAAGAAAGTGCAAACCTGCCGGCAGAGGAAATGTTTTTGGTTGAAGAGGGTTCCGACTTTGGATGGCCCTATTGCTACTATGACGAAATGAAGGGTCAAAAAGTTCTAGCCCCGGAATATGGAGGTGATAGCAGGGAAATTGGTCGCTGTGCAAGTGCTGTTGATCCAATTCTCGCTTTCCCGGGTCACATCGCTCCCAATGATCTTTTGTTTTATCATGCGAATCAGTTTCCCGAAAAATACAAAAACGGAGCATTTATTGCTTTTCACGGTTCGTGGAACCGCGGACCTTTGGAAGAAAAAGGATTTCACGTTGCTTTTGCACCATTTGATGGTAAAATGCCTGTTGGAGAATGGGAAGTTTTTGCTGACGGTTTTGCAGGTGAAGGTCCGATAATGAATACCGGAGATGCTAAATACAGGCCAACCGGGGTGGCTGTAGGACCTGACGGATCGTTATTTATCAGTGATTCCAGGGAAGGAAAGATTTGGAAAATTATGTATTCAAAATAATAATTATATTCGTACTTAAAAACAATGGTAAAAAAGTCTGTATTTTTCATTATAACTATAAGTATTTCAATTATAACCGGATGTGGCGGAGAAAGCAAATCAGAAAAAACATCGACAACATCATCATCCCAGCCTGAAAACAATGCAGGGACTATTGTATATAAAAAGTTCTGTGCATCCTGTCATCAATCTGACGGAAAAGGTGTTCCGGGTATGTACCCTCCAATTGGCGAAACAAAAATGGTCAATGGTAATAAGGATGAATTAATAAAAATAATCCTAAACGGAATGAGTGGTGAAATTGAAGTAAAAGGAGAAATATACAACAACGTTATGCCTGCCCACCATCATCTTTCAGATAAGCAAATTGCTGATTTATTAACATATATCCGTTCTGATTTTGGCAATAACTCGGAACCGGTAACTCCGGAGGAAGTTGAAAAAGTAAGGCAAAGTCAGTAAAGCTGGGTGAAA
>CAZAMT010000061.1:0-16154 GCA_964486145.1 uncultured Bacteroidales bacterium | reverse complement strand
TTAGCCATTATTGGTAAATTAAATTAGATTTAATAATCCAAATAAACCTATAAATTATGAAATCTACGAAAAAAACATTATTACTTTTCACCAACACTTGTCTTATTGCCCTGGTCATGAACGGAATATTACATTCCCAGGAATACCACTGGCAAATCCCGAACGCGAAAGTTATTGCTACAGGTGACCTGCAATGGGATCCCAAACCATTTAAATATCCGGTTACAGCAGGTGAGGATGTAAGGTACATTGACTATAAAAACGGAGATGATAACCAGGATGGTAAAACAAAAAAAACAGCATGGATGCACCACCCCTGGGATACACGCGCAACGGGAAAGGCACAGGCCTGTGAGGGCATTAAATCATACGTTTTTAAAGGGGGTGTTTATTACCGCATCATCCGGGAAGGACCCGAAGCATTTCTACGTGCTGACGACTCAGGTAAACCCGGCTATCCTGTCAGGTTGACCAGTGACCCGGACTGGGGAAACGGCGAGGCAGTCATTGCCGGGTCAAAAGCCATCGCTGGTGTCTGGCAAAAAGCAACAGCCGATGATGTACCCGAACGAATGAATCCCGACAACATTTGGTTCATTGACATCGAAATGCCACGCGCTCCGCAAATCCAGGTTCCGCCATCGGTACGGCAAAATTTTAAAGTGCCGGGGGTGGGCCGAAATATGACAGATATGATCCTTTTCGAGGTAGCTCCAAATGGTGATATACAAGACCTGCATATTGCCAGTGATGCGGGATGGAATATGACAAACCGAAATTTTGCCATGCATCACTGGAACCAGTGGGATGGTGAAAAAGACATGCATGACGAAAATGGCGAAGAGGATATCCAGGGCTATGACGATGCTCTTGTTGGCCTGGACCCGGACTATTTCGATGGAGGCACATTATGGAGCCAGTACGGATGGATCATTGGAACGCCCAGCCCATACATCATCAAACCGGGAGACTACAATCCGGAGAATGGCATCCTCGCCCACCGAAACATGGCGCATCCGACACACAAAGGCACACGGTATCTCATCGAAAACCTTCCACAATTTCTGGATAAACCCGGAGAGTACTACTATGATGAAGATTACAGAAATGAAAGCGGACGGTTGTTTCTGCGATTGCCCAATGACCGGGATCCAAACAAAAGTCAAATTGAAATGGCTACTGCTTGGAATTCAATTCTGATCCATAATCAGCAGCACATTGAAATTTCCGGATTGACCTTCCGCTTCAATGGCAGGAATGGTGCTGCCATCGATATTGCTAAAAACAGCAGCAACATTGCCATTAAAAACTGTACATTCGATCACATGGCAAGTGATGCCATTTATGGCAGGGTAACAGCAGACGAAATCATGACGAATATGATTGTCACAGATTGTGATTTTTACCAGATAAACGGTGGTACAGCCATTTGTTTTCAGGGCCATAGCGGAGATTTCAGGCCGGATGAAAAACTGGGTGTCCTGGATGATGTAACCATTCTACGAAACCGAACACGAAATACGGGCATTTACAGGCACCACGACAGCCGGTGGTCGAATGTCCCGGCAATTGTTGCAAATTATTGCAGAAAAGCAGAGATTGCAGGAAACATCATCCATACCGCCTTTGGTTCGGGAATTGTTGTGCAAGGTGGCAAGAGCGGCAAAGACGAACAGGGATACGATATTCCGTTGATACGAATTCTTGTTCATCATAACAAAATTGAATACACGGCACTCGGGGCAAACGATTATGGCGGATTATCCTTGTGGCAGCACGGCCCGATGTATTCATACAGTAATATTGTCGGAAACGCCGTGGGTCATTGGCCGGGTGGCTTCGGAGGCCGGGGGAGCATCAATCTCTCCTATCCCATTTATCTTGATGCCGGTTTCAGAATATTCAACTTCAATAACATAAGCTGGGCACGACCTTACACACCGGATGATCCCTATTCAAGTGATCGATCGGCTTATTTCAACGTGTTTGGCTATCTCAATCCATTTATTAACAATACGGTTTACGGTTCCGGAGTTGCCCTGGGAGGTACATCAGGAAACAGGAATGATTACCTGGGCAATATTTTTACAAACATTACACAAAAGTTTATTTCAGTGAATCATGGCGGCAATCCATCCCTCATTGGCGGTGACGATCCGGGAACGTCCGGCATTGACGGTGCCACGACCCTCGCTTATGGTCATAACCTTTTTTATGGCGATGCCGAAGCAGGCACAGTAGCAACCATCAAACAGGGAGCAAAAAAGAATATTGATGCCGGTGATTTTGATGTTTTGATTCAGCAAATGAAGGATTATCCACTGCGTTTCGCGCAAGTTGGCACAAAAGTATTTAAGCAACCGCTGAGCAAACCCCTGCCTGCAACCGTCAACCCGGATGCTTCCCAAGCCGATTTTCGACCTGCGGCTGCGTCAGGGGCCATTGACAATGGCATCGAATACTTTGTTCCCTGGGCACTTTATGCAACTGTTGCCGAATGGCATTTTAATGAAAACCACAGCAACCCGGAACTGATCCTGGATTACCATCATTACCCAACCCCTTTATACTTTGATCGCTCCATGTACTATAAAGTGCCGGTTTTTGAACTTGAGTTAAATCCGGCTACCCTGGCCGACTATGTTCCTTCATCGTTGGAAAGCTGGGTTAACGGTGCGCTAAAGTTTGACGGGCAACGTTATGCAAAAATAAGTGATGCATCGATGAAAGCAGATGTTTTGATTAATATAAATGGATGGCAATCAAAAAGAAAAAAGAATATGCCGCTGCATCCCTGGATTGTACCTGAACCGAAGGGTATGGATGATCAGGGTAATCCCGAATTTGCTGACCATCAATTTCTTAAATATCCTGGTAGCTTCCGTAAAACACCGGATATGGATACAAATAATTTTTTAGTTGAAACCATCTTTAAAACCAGTAAAATCCATTCAAAAGGAGGTATACTTGGCAAATATGATGGGAATACAGGATATAAACTTCATATCACTAAAAAAGGGTATCCTGCGTTTGTTGTCAGCGCTGACGGAAAAGACTATGAAGTAAAAGCGAATAAGCCCGTTAATAATGGAGAATGGCATCATGTGATTGCTGAAATCGACAGGAAAAACGGAAAAATGACCATTTACATGGATGGCAAACCTGCCGGTGAATCTGTTTGCTCATTGAAACCCTCAGTTTCACTGTCGAATGGAGCTGATTTTTATGTTGGACGCGACAATAATGGTAAAAATTATTTTGTGGGTGCCATTGATTTTATGCGTATCAGCAGGGGAACACTGGCAGATGCAGAAACCGATATCGCTGAACTATATGAATGGCAGTTCAACGGGCCTGTGAAATCTGACTTTGCCGGGAATGCCCCGGAAGGGAAAAGGGATATTGGAGCCATTGAACGAAAGAAAAAGTAACCATTCAGTTAGTATTCATGACCCCATTTTTAAAATAATATATTCCAATGAAACGTTCATCAGCTATATTCTTTTTATGCAAGGAGTTGCCCGGTTCTGACTTACAGGTGATAAGAAATAATGAAAATGTGCTGGTTTTGGATTATTGTGAGCTTAAGGTAGCCGGCAGACATTTCGAAAATATCAATTATCTGCATGCAACCGATTCCATATTTAAATTTCATGGTTTCGAAATATCGGATATCGATCATAATCCCTGGAATTTTGCAGTGCAATATAAATCAGAAACCTTAGACAGAAACAAAGATTTCTCCTCCAATTCAGGATTTGAAGCCATCTTCCCATTTCAGACAGGTAGTAATTATGATCTTAAACCCTTAAAAATTGCCATTGAATACGGTTATTTATATACGGTCAGATTAAATGGTGAGATTATCGAAGAAGATAAATCGCTGGACTATTTTGATCATTCGATCAATGTCTATCCGGTGAAACGTGAAATGCTGCAGAAAGGTAAAAATGAAATACATCTGTCGATACATCCGATGCATGTTCATGCAGAACTGGAACAAATTTTTATTTTGGGCGATTTTGATATAATAACAACTGATTAAAAACACAGCTATGAATTACATTAAAACTGTTTCCTTATTTTTCATTTTATTCATTCATGTCGCCACAACTCATGCGGGAAATTACATTATCTCCGACTTTGGTGCACAACCCAATGATGATACACCGGATACCGAAGCCATCCAACAGGCAATAGATAAATGCGCTGAAGCAGGAGGCGGCACGGTAATTTTTCCGTCAGGAACCTGGCTTTCGGGAACCATTTTTCTCAAAAGCAATGTTTCAGTTTATCTCGAAAACGGAGCCGTATGGCAAGCCGTAAACGATATCGAAGGTTTTCCGTACATCGACCCGAAAATCATGTCGCGCGAAAACAGGCAGCCGCGGCGGGCAATGGTTTACGGCTGCCAGTTGCAGAACATCAAAATTTACGGCGAAGGCACCTTTTACGGCGGCGGCGATTACGACATTTTCAATGTGGAAAAAAATCCGGATAAAGACAAAAACTATTTCCGTCCGTTTGGCATTTACCTCGAGGATTGCAGCGACATTACAGTGGAAGGAATTACGATGAAAGCTTCCGGATTTTGGATGCAACGCTATTTTTACTGCGACAACATCCGGCTGAGCAACCTCAACATTTACAACCATTCCAACAAAAACAACGACGGCATTGATCTCGACGGATGCCATAATGTGACGATTGACAACTGTTTAATCGATGCCAGCGACGATGCACTCGTACTAAAATCGGAAGGACTGCGCACGTGCGAAGATATTGTGATAACCAACTGCATTTTAAGCTCACATGCCACACCGCTGAAATGCGGCACAGGATCGCTCGGCGGTTTTAAACGCATTGCCATCAGCAACATCGTTATCCGCCCTTCAAAATCAAAGGAGATGAACCATCCGCTGAATGCCTGGGGCGGCCTTTCGGGTATCGATTTGCTGTGTGTTGACGGCGGAGTTATGGAGGATATCGTAATCAATAATGTGGTAATGGACAGCGTGGAGACGCCCATTTTCATCAAACTCGGCAACCGGCACAGCGGATGGGACGGAAAATCTGAAACCACACCCGGCCGAATCAGCAACATCAAAATCAGTAACGTAATTGCGAGGGAAAGCGGCGCCATCAGCAGCGCCATCACCGGTTATCCGGGGAATTATGTTGAAAACGTACAGATTTCTGATGTTTACATCAGCGTCCGCGGCAGCGATAATCCGGCAGATACCACTACCAACGTGAGGGAAAACGCAGGCGGTTATCCGTTTAACCGCATGTTCGGCAGCAATTTACCGTCTTACGGATTTTATGTCCGCCACGCGAAAAACATCTCTTTCGACAATGTGGAAATGGATGTCGAAAACACGGAAGTCCGCCCTGCAATGGTTTTTGACGATGCGCATGAGATTTATTTAACAACCATTAAAGCTGAGCAGTCGGAATCAGCAGAAAAAATTAAATCCATCAATTCCGAAATTTGCCGCCTGGATTATAAGTAACACAGTTTGCCGGAAGTTGAAATAAACACATAAACAATTGATTATGAAAAACTTACTTTTAATACTCTTCGCGATTGCAGTAACAGTTTCAGTTTATGCTCAAAACAAACCGCCTAATATCATTTTCATTATGGCCGATGATTTGGGTGCGGAGTGTCTGCAAAGTTACGGAGGTGAAAGTTACAATACACCGAATCTGGATAACCTGGCAAAAGATGGTCTCCTTTTTACGAATGCATATACGGCCCCGCTTTGCACGCCCACAAGGGTCCAGGTTTTAACCGGTCAGTACCCTTTCCGTAATGGCTGGCCGGGAGGAATCTGGGTGCAGCCGGAAGAGAAGCAGTTCCTCGACCCCGATGTCTTCAATTTTGCCCGCATGCTCAGTAAGGCCGGTTATGCCACAGCAATAAGTGGAAAGTGGCAACTGGGAAGGTTTGAGAACCATCCGGATCATTTGTCGCAGTTGGGTTTCGACGAGCATTGTATGTGGACCTGGATTTACGATGATCCCATCCCCGGTTATGTTGAAAAAGAAAGCGGTAAACCTTTGGCGCGTTACTGGGACCCAGGTATCTGGCAGAACGGCCGGCTTTTAAAGGATGTGAAAGGGAAATACGGCCCCGATATTTATACCAGTTTTTTACTGAATTTCATGGAAAAAAAACAGTCGAAGCCGTTTTTGTTGTATTATCCCATGGCACTGCCGCACTTTCCTTTCGAAAGAGTTCCGGGTGAGGAAAAGGGAAAATCCCGGCCCGAAAACTTCAAAGATATGATTGAATATATGGATATGCTGGTAGGAAAGTTTGTAAAAAAAACAGAAGAGTTAAGAATCAGCGATAACACCATCATCATATTTACAGGCGATAACGGTACCGATCGTGAAATGACATCCGTGTTTAAAGGCAGGGAATTGCAGGGAGAGAAAGGTTTACTCACCGATGCGGGAGCAAGAATTCCGTTTCTGGTAAAATGGCCGGGAGTTGTGCAACCCGGAACGGTAAGCGATGCGCTGATTGATTTATCAGATATGCTCCCCACATTTGCCGAAATTTCCGGAGTTGAAATCCCGGAAGACTACCCACTGGATGGGAAAAGCATTATGCCCATTCTGCAGGGAAACAAAAAACAAATCAGAGACTGGGTTTTTTGCCAGGTAAACGACAACTGGTTTTACCGCACTAAAAACTACCGGCTTCACAACGACGGAAGTTTCTATTATTTGCCGGAACATTATAAACCTGAGAAAATCGACCCGGGAAAAAGCAAAGAAGCAAACAAAGTTTATGACCAGTTGCTGAAACGGGCAAAATCAGAAGGTTTGATTCAGTAAAATAAGTGGAGCTGAATTGTATGGACATAAATCAGATTAAAATAAAACAACAGAAATATGAAAGCTACCTTTATTCTTTTACTTCTTGCATTAAATTTTAGTGTGCCGGCTGCGCAAAACGAAAAGCCCAACATCGTCATCCTTTTTGCCGACGACATGGGTTATGCCGATTTAAGTTGTTACGGCAGCGATGAAAACAATACCCCGGTGCTCGACAAACTGGCAATGGAAGGCATGCGCTTTACCGATTTTTATGCCGGTGCTCCTGTTTGCTCCCCATCGCGGGCGAGCCTGTTAACCGGACGCTTTGCCGTGCGGGCGGGATTGTACAGTTGGGTGTCTGAGCGGGCGCCGCATAAAATGCACCTGCACCGCGATGAAGTCACCATAGCCGAACTGCTCAAACAGCAGGGATATTCCACCGCTCACATCGGGAAATGGCATTTGGGTTTTGACTTAACCGATGGTTCCGGTCCGCGTCCTACGCCGGGCGACCAGGGTTTCGATTACTGGTTTGCTACCATCAACAATGCCGGGCCTTCCCACCATAATCCCAATAATTTTGTCCGCAACGGCAAAGAGGTTGGTGAAATAAAAGGCTACTCCAGCCACATTGTAGTTAAAGAAGCCGGCAAATGGCTCGACGAGCACCGCGAACCCGGTAAACCTTTCTTCCTCAATCTCTGGTTTCACGAGCCGCATCAGCCGGTGGCAGCGCCCGAAGTGCTGAATCAATATCATGAAGATACCAATCTGCCGGCCTATTACGGTTGTATTGAAAACATGGATTTGGCCATCGGTCACCTGCTGAAAAAACTGGAGCAAACGGGTATGGCAGAAAATACATTTATCATTTTTATGTCGGATAATGGCAGCTACAGGTGGAAAAGCAATGGTCACCTAAGAGCAGGAAAAACAAAAATATGGGAAGGTGGAATACGGGTCTCTGCAATCATCAAATGGCCGGGGCATATAAAACCCGGAACTGTTGAAAAAACGCCTGCAGCGGTATTCGATATGCTACCCACTTTTGCAGAAATATCCGGAGCCGAACTTCCGGGCCGTACCATCGACGGTGTGAGCCTGGCGCCGCTATTCAAAGGAAAAAAGCTGAAACGCGAAAAGCCGATGTACTGGTTTTACAGTCCCTCGCGACCGGCAGTTGCCATCCGCGACGGCGAATGGAATATGGTGGCCGATCCTGAAATGGATATTCCCACCGACAATATGTTCCGCGAAGAATGGATTGGAATGGTAAAGGAAACCGATCTAACCAATTTCCGGTTGTACAATCTGCAGGAAGATCCAGGCCAGGAGAATGATTTATCGGAAGATAAACCAAAAGTATTTAAAGAAATGAAAGAAAAACTGCTAAAACTGCACCGGGATGTGGTTGAGGAAGCCATTGACTGGCGGTATTTTCAGTTTTAATTTATTAAATGAAATAGTAACACTTTATGAGTATGAAACATTTGATTTTTCCGTTAATTTTAACTGTCCTGCTGTTATTCAGCGTATGCAAATCATACACTTCCAATAACATACAAGCTGCGGGTGTCAAACCGAATATCGTCCTCATCATGGCCGACGATGTTTCTCCCCTCCATTTCAGCAGTTATGGCGGGGCGGTTAATACACCCCATATTGACAAACTTGCCGCTGAAGGGATGAGGTTTAACCGGGCCTACTGCACATCAGCCGCCTGCACGCCCAGCCGGTTTTCCATCCTGACGGGCCAATACGCCGGAAGAAGCAACGGCCCGGATTTTTTAGCTGATGTAAGTGATTCCGAACCCTACAATTTGGGATGGGAGACCCATTTGACGCCTGAAAAACCAACCCTGCACCAAATGCTTAAAAAAGCAGGATATTATACCGGTTATGTGGGAAAATACCATTTGCGACATCTTGATGAGGAGGAACGAAAGCAATTTCCACAGATTTCTCCCGATGCCGATCCATACGATGCTTTGGTTGACAAGCAACTGAGAAGACATCAGGAGCTTTTGGTTGAGCATATTAAAAAAGATGTTGGCGCCGATTTTGCCGCCAGTATATTGTGGCAAAATTATGGTAAAGCCACTCCCATCAAACAATTGCACCAACATAACCTGGAATGGAAAACCAATGGAGCGGTGGAATTTTTAAAAACATGTTCTCCGGACCGGCCATTCTTTCTCATGCTGAACACCACTGCTTTGCATGGACCCAACATGGACAAAAGCATGAGAAACGACCCTCATCTCACACCCGGGGGCAGATTAGAGGAGCCTTTCAAGTACCATCCGAAAAGGGAAACAGTTTTTGAACGGGTAGAAGCATCAGGATTGCCGGTCAATACCTTCACGGCAGGAGCAACCTGGCTCGATGACCAGGTGGGCGCCATTGTGAAGCAATTGGAATTGTTAAAACTGAATCAAAACACAGTGATTATCGTTACTTCCGATCATGGAATTGAACCAGCCAAAGGCAGCACTTATGATCAGGGAGTAAGAGTTCCTTTTATAGTAAGATGGAAGGGGCAGGTTAAAACAGGAGCAACCTCGGATGAGCTGGTTCAATTTACCGATTTTATGCCCACATTTGCGCAATGGGCAGGTGTAAAGCCCGACCCAAAACAACCTATTGACGGAAAAGATTTTTCGCCTGTTCTAAAAGGAGAGCAGGGCCGGAAGCATTTATATTACGAATTTGGTTATTCCAGGGCTGTTACCAACGGCAGGTATAAATACCTGGCGTTCCGGCTTCCCGATCAGACTAAAAAACGGATAGCATCCGGACAACAACAAATCATAAACCATATCGACTGGCCCAAACAAGTTCATGCTTCCATTGCACTGATGTATTATCCACACTATTTCGATGCCGATCAATTGTATGATTTGGAAAAAGATCCTTACGAACAGGTAAACCTTGCCCACGATCCTGCCTACGCCGGAGTGCTTGCCGAAATGAAAGGAATCCTGCAGAACTATGTATCTTCCATCGGGGCACCTTTCGATCTGGACGATACTTCATTTTTCGAAACCGAAGCTTACCGGAAGGTGGCAAAACAATCCGTTAATATGGAAAATGTGCCTGACTGGTGGCCTAAAAACTTCAGGTGGCCTCCGGCATCTGAAAAAGGGGAAGCGGATTTAATGATTAGAAAAGGTGTGCAATACTAATTTATTAATACAAAAAATATGCGTACTAAAAATTTCAATACTGTCTTTGTTCTGTTGTTTCTATTGACAGCATCGTGTAATTCAAAACAATTTAGCCCGAATGAAAATCAGCAGGACAATGACACTGTAAATAATTTTGAAACCCTGGTGGCAAACTTTAAAAACCCGCCGGCTGAATACAGCACAGTGCCTTTCTGGGTTTGGAACGATGAGATTACCAAAGAAAAGATTTATACTCAATTGATGGAATTCAAAAGCCAGAGCATTAACAGTGTAATCATCCATTGCCGCCCCGGACTAATTACCGAGTATTTGTCGAATGAGTGGTTTGAGTTAAACGATTATGCCCTGGAGAAAGCAAAGAGCTTGGATATGCAGGTTTGGTTATATGACGAAAACGGTTTCCCGAGCGGTTTTGGCGGTGGCCATGTGTACCGGGAGATGCCGGAATCCTACAATCAACCCCAGGGTTTGAAAATGGTAAAAGCAGATCAGTTAAATGCTGCTGATCTTGCTGAGGCAATGATCGTTCTGGAACGCCGGAACAATGTTGTCAAAGATATAACTGCAAATACTGAAAAGCGTGGAGGGGAAAAGGGAGAATATTTTCTTTTTCTTAAAACATACGGCCAGCCAAAAGGAAGATGGACCGGATATCCTTATCCTGATTTGTTGGTGCCGGGAGTTACCGAAAAATTTATTAAAATAACCATGCAGGGATATGAAAATACCTTTGGCAATGAATTCGGGAAAAACATTATAGGGATTTTTACGGACGAACCTCATGTGAAAGCACCCGCAAATTCAGATATTCGCTGGACGCCTGATTTGTTTAAAAAATTTGAAGAAAGATGGGGGTACCGGCTTCAGGAAAATTTACCGGCCCTGTTTGAAGATTTGGGAAATTATAAAAAGGTTCGGCATGATTACTATCAATTACTAATTGAATTGTTTGTTGAGCGATGGAGCAAACCATGGTATGACTATACAGAAGCAAATAATTTAAACTGGACCGGGCATTACTGGGAACACGGCTGGCCAAACCCAAGCCATGCCGCCGATCACATGATCCTTTATGCCTATCACCAGGTGCCGGGTATCGATATGCTTTTCAACGACAGGGAAAATCGACCCGATCAATTTGGCAATATAATGGCAGCGAGAGAACTATTAAGCATTGCCAACCAGTTTGGCAGGCACCGTACTTTATCGGAAACGTATGGCGCTTCCGGATGGGACCTGGATTTTGAAGCCATGAAAAGGCTGGGAGACTGGGAATATGCAGGAGGAGTCAATCTGATGAACCAGCATTTAGCCTATATGACTACCAAAGGCGCCCGCAAGCGTGATTTTCCTCAATCCATTTCCTGGCATGCATCCTGGTGGCCCCATTACCATCATTTAGCCGGTCATTATGCCCGCTTATCAGTCGCTTTGTCATCAGGTCAAAACCTCAACAATATCCTGGTCATCAATCCTACCACTACTACGTGGATGTATTTTACACCGGAGTATGATAAAGGTTATTTAGGCGCTGCAGGCATTACTAAGTCCTATGCCGATGATTTTAAAGCATTTATAAAACTATTGGAAAAAGAAAAAATCGAATATGACCTGGGCAGCGAAATGGTGATCCGGGAGTTTGCCACAGAAGACGAAGGTCAATTCGTGATTAAAAACAGAAAATATGAAAAAGTTATTTTAGGACCTCATGTTGAAAACCTTAACCGCAAAACAGTTGAGCTAATTGGTTCATATCTGTCCAACGGAGGTATACTGTATTATCACCAGGAGTTGCCACGGTTGGTGGAAGCTGAACCATCTGACGAAATAATTAAACTGGCTGAAAAATATCCTGCATTGGTTAAGAAGATAGATGAGAATTCAAAAAGTTTGAAAAAGTCATTTACAAATACAACTTTTGAATTACTAAGCGCTTCTCAACCAGATGATTTGGTGCATCAAAGACGAATGTTGGAAGATGGCCAACTGATTTTTATGACCAATTTTAGCGAAAATAATGTGAATGAAGTAAACTTTAAAGCTTCCGGCAGATCGGTGAGCCGGCTCAATTCGTTTACAGGAGAGGTGACTTCATTCCCGTGCCAAAAAGAAGGAGCGCATGTAGTTGTTTCGTTTAATCTTCATCCTGGTGAAAGCAAGTTATTGTTTTTTCATAACAGAAAAATAAATAGCGATGAAGCTCCGGAAGAGAAGATAGAATATAGCAAGGAGTTGCCCGGTTCTGACTTACAGGTGATAAGAAATAATGAAAATGTGCTGGTTTTGGATTATTGTGAGCTTAAGGTAGCCGGCAGACATTTCGAAAATATCAATTATCTGCATGCAACCGATTCCATATTTAAATTTCATGGTTTCGAAATATCGGATATCGATCATAATCCCTGGAATTTTGCAGTGCAATATAAATCAGAAACCTTAGACAGAAACAAAGATTTCTCCTCCAATTCAGGATTTGAAGCCATCTTCCCATTTCAGACAGGTAGTAATTATGATCTTAAACCCTTAAAAATTGCCATTGAATACGGTTATTTATATACGGTCAGATTAAATGGTGAGATTATCGAAGAAGATAAATCGCTGGACTATTTTGATCATTCGATCAATGTCTATCCGGTGAAACGTGAAATGCTGCAGAAAGGTAAAAATGAAATACATCTGTCGATACATCCGATGCATGTTCATGCAGAACTGGAGCGGATTTTTGTTTTGGGTGATTTTGATGTGGTACCGTATAGTGGTGGATTTGAAATACAAAATTCTTCCAAATTAACATTTGGCAATTGGGTTACGCAAGGTTTGCCTTTTTATCCCGAATCGGTTAGCTATAAAAAGAAGTTTACTTTCGGTAAGGACGAGCAACCTGCTAAAATTGTATTGGATGAGTGGCAGGGCGCTGTAGCTGCTGTGAAAGTAAATGGCAAGGAAGCAGGAATTATCGGCTGGCAACCTTATGAATTAATTGTGGATGATTATATTGTAGCGGGAGATAATGAGATTGAGGTACTGATATACGGCACTCCCCGCAATTTATTAGGTCCGCATTATAACAACCCACAAAAAGGGATTGCTACACCCTGGAGTTGGAATAACGCACCTTCCAGTCAACCGGCAGGTAGTGAATACAGCTTTGCAACATATGGATTGCTAAATGATTATAAGATTTTTACTTATTAAAACAAAAACATCATAAATGAAAAGAGTAATTATTTTAATGTTAATTATTAGTATAGGTTTTTCCTGCAGCAGGAAGACGGATAACATTTATGATGTAGTCATCTACGGCTCCACACCCAACGGTATTGCGGCAACAGTAGCCGCTGCCCGCAATGGTAAATTCAGCATCATCATTGACCCATATAAACAAATTGGCGGTATGCCGGCTTCCGGTATGTCCAATCTCGATTTCCGCACCTATGAATCACTGGGAGGTTTTTGCAAAACCTTTATGGACAGCGCCACCGCTTACTACAGAAAAACATTTGGTCCCGAATCGCAGGAACTACATGATTGCTGGTACGGGTTGAATTATGAGCCCAAAGTGGCGTTGCAAATCTTCCAAAAGATGATCAAACACGATGGAATTGAAGTTCCGCCCAATCATTTGCTTACGAGCATAAACCAGAAAAATAACCAAATTCGTTCGATATCGATTAAGAACCTTCATTCCAATCAAACAAAGAATATATTTGGTAAAATCTTTATTGATGCCACCTATGAAGGCGATCTGATGGCTATGGCCGGTGAAGAATATATACTGGGTGCAGAAAGCCGCGATACTTACAATGAAAGCCTGGCACCTGTTGAAGCTTTTGCCTTACACGATGTAGCGCCGGAAAAGATACTTACAGAAAAGTTGCGACAGGATTGGTCAACCATGTCTACAAATAAATTTGGTTTGAATAAAAAGAGGTTGCTAATCTAACCTGGAACAGTAAAACTCGTGAGGATTTTTTAATGGCACTATAAAAAGAAATAGCAAAATCAACTAATTGATAAAAACAAATTTAAAACGAGCAGTATTATGAAAAACAAACAAAAAACACTTCTGATAACCAGCTTTGTTAGTGCATTTATGCTGTTTGGTTGTGGCTCTGACAATCAATCATACGTTGAGTCAACAGAAGAAATAAATCCAGAAGTCGAATACCAAAAACTTAAAACCAACCTGCAAACCGGTTGGAATACATGGGACAATCGCAGTGTGCTTACGCATGTTTACCTGCCCGATGGATTGGCCCTGGTGCTCGGCCTGGAAGATACACGTCGTGGAAATTACAAAGAGCAATTTTTTACCGGTAACCGCATCATTGGCTCCGACCGGGTGCGCACTGTGGCTCATACACCTGATGGCACTTTTACCCACCTTACGTTGGAATGGCAAAATATTAGCATCAGGGTACGGACGGCTGCCGAAGAAGAAAACCTCTACATCATCGTATCGCCCGATGCATGGCTCAGTGGCAATTTGCATGTGAAAGCCAACATGCCCTATGGCGATGAAGGAATTATTAATTTCGGTGAGAATGGACTGGAAGCTACAACGCCCAATCAAAATTTTAATTTTTATGTGTCGGGCGAAAAAACTGATACGATATTGAACCAGGCACTTGTCTATAATTTAGAGACACCGGTTTACATCTCTACGCAACCCATTTCACCAGGAGAAATTAAGGCCAAAATTGATGCTGCAGAGAAAGAATGGTTAGCAACTTTTGAACCCTTTGGCGGGCCATACACTGAAGCAGGACAAGTTTATAGTGCAGTGCAAAATGCGGTAAACTGGCTTCCCGTTTACGACCCGGAGAAGGACAGAGTAGTGACGCCTGTTTCCCGCAACTGGGCCTATGGCTGGGGTAAGGGAGAACCCGGTGGATTTGTATTGTTTTGCTGGGATAATTTTTTTGTCTCGTGGATGCATGCACTGGAATCAAAAGAACTGGCCTACAACGAGGCAATCCAGATGTGTAACCTGATAGACGAACCGGGATTTGTACCAAACTTCGCAGGGCCTGATGGCAGAATGAGTCGTGACCGCTCTCAACCTCCGGTAGGAAGTATGGCTATTAAAAAAATTTATGACAAGTATAAGGAAAAATGGTTCCTGGAATATAACTTTGATAAGCTGTTGACCTGGAATCGTTGGTGGAATGAAAACCGGAACAATGGGGGGTTGCTTTCCTGGGGTTCAACCCCTTTCGTTTCACCCACCGGCGACAGAAGAGAAAAAGTGCAAAATGAATTTCGCGCTGCTTCCTATGAATCAGGTTTGGATAATACCCCAATGTATGATGGCGTTGAATTTGATACCATTACTCACATGATGAAAATCCAGGATGTCGGGCTTACAGGATTGTATATTATGGACTGTGAGGCTGTTGCTTACATGGCCAAGGAACTGGGAAGAGATGAAGCATACGATGAACTAATTAGCCGGGCCGAAGCTTACCGTGAGGCGTTAAAAAACCTTTGGGACGACGACTTTGGCTTGTTTTTAAATCGTCATACAGATAGCAACGAACTGAGTAAGAGAATATCGCCCACCAATTTTTATGCATTAAACGGAGAAGCTGCCAGCCAGCAACAGGCGGAGCGCATGATCCACGACCATTTTTATAATCCTGAAGAATTTTGGGGTGATTATATCATGCCCTCCATTGCCCGCAACGATACCGCCTACACGGCAGAAAACTACTGGCGCGGAAGTATCTGGGCGCCCATGAATCTGCTGGTATACTGGGGTATGCAGAATTATGAATTGCCGCAGGCGAAAAAAGACCTGGCAGAAAAATCCAAAAATTTGCTCCTTAAAAACTGGCTGGAAAAAGGATGGGTAAGAGAAAATTATCATGCCGAAACCGGATCATATCTGGACCGAAGTGAACACTTCTACCATTGGGGTGCTTTGCTGGGTATGATTTATTTAGTGGAAAATGAATATGTGGAGTATTAAGAAAGTAGAGTAAGTAAGAAATTAATACATTTTCAAATCATGTTAAAAAATAACATCATATTCTTATCATTGATATTCCTCATTCTTTTAAATGATAGTTGTGGAGACATCAAAAACAAAACGATATTTGAACAGGCACTGCACAACGGGCAACTGGCCAACGA
>CAZAMT010000060.1:12556-16411 GCA_964486145.1 uncultured Bacteroidales bacterium | reverse complement strand
GCGGCCAAAACCGGATACCTTGATTATTATGGATGCGACGGGCGACCTTGGAGAAATGAAGATGGTGGTAAACAAGAATCGAGTGGGAAGGTTTTATTAGGTGTCGGCGAACGGTTTTTAGAAGCAGCAAAGCGAAATAAAAAAAAATCACTCTGGCTGGCTGAAAACCACAACATGCTTGATAAAGATGCGGTGCTCATGGATAAACGAATGCCCGAAATTCTTGAAAAAGATGTGGATCAATTGATTTATTACTATTATCCACGTAACTTAGAGAGTCCGGATATGATCATGGACATAATGGCAAAACACATTAAAAAATTTCGATAACATATGCTTTATTATCAACGAGGATCGGTGACAGAAGAACTTGGACTGGAAGATTTGCAGGAAGGGCTGTACCAGACATTTGAAAAATTGGGTAACCGTAAAAAAGTACTTGCTTTACCCCCTGATTTCACCCGGTTGCATTCGCATGCCGGTGTGCTGACGGATTTAACATATAAATATTACAGGAACAAACTCACCGACGTGCTTCCGGCCATTGGTACCCATTTCCCGATGACAGAAGAAGAAATTTCGAAAATGTTTGCGGATGTGCCAAAAAATCTTTTTCGGAACCACAACTGGCGCGAAGATCTCGAAACCCTGGGAAGGGTTCCCGCAGATTTTGTTGAAGAGGTTTCTGAAGGGAAGGTAGCATATGATTGGCCTGCACAGGTAAACCAACTGCTGGTGAGAGGCAATTACGACCTTATTTTATCCATTGGGCAGGTGGTACCCCATGAAGTTGTGGGGATGGCCAATTACAACAAAAATGTGTTTGTGGGTACCGGCGGGGTCGAAGGCATAAATAAAAGCCATTTTCTCGGAGCAGCTTACGGCATGGAACGAATGATGGGACGTGCAGATACTCCGGTGCGAAAAGTTTTGAATTATGCCTCCGAAAAATTCGCCGGCCATTTACCCATCGTATATGTTCAGACGGTGGTAGGCAGAGGCGCAGACGGCAAACTAAAAGTAAAAGGGTTATTCATTGGCGATGATGAAGAATGCTTTAACCTGGCTGCCGAGTTGTCCTTGAAGGTGAATTTTGAAATGCTCGAAAAACCATTGAAAAAAGTAGTTGTATATCTCGATCCGGGCGAGTTCAAAAGTACGTGGCTGGGCAATAAAAGTATCTACCGTACCCGTATGGCCATCGATGATGATGGCGAGCTGATTGTATTGGCACCCGGACTGAAAGAATTTGGCGAGGACAGGGAAATTGACAAACTGATCCGGAAATATGGATATGTAACCACACCGGAGGTGCTCGAAATGGTCGATGAAAACGAAGATCTTCGAAACAACCTAAGTGCTGCGGCACACCTTATTCACGGTTCTTCTGAAAACAGATTTAATATTACCTACTGTCCCGGGCATCTATCCAAAGAAGAGATTGAAAAAGTGAATTTCCATTTTGCAGATCTGGAATCTATGTTAAAAAAATATGACCCGAAAATACTTAGGGATGGCTTCAATAACATGCCGGATGGAGAGGAAATTTATTACATATCAAATCCTGCACTCGGACTTTGGGCATGCAAAGAAAGATTTAAATAAAATGTAGAAAATCACATAAGCCAAAAACTCAGATTTAACCACAAAAACAGTAGCTATGGAAAAAGTAAACTGGGGAATTATCGGGTGCGGAGATGTAACTGAGGTAAAATCAGGACCCCCGCTTCAACAAATTGACCGTTCAAATTTAATGGCAGTAATGCGGCGAACTGCTTCCAGTGCAGAGGATTATGCGAACAGACATAGAGTTCCAAAATGGTATACCAGTGTCAAAAAAATCATTCATGATCCGGATGTCAATGCCCTGTATGTTGCTACTCCGCCCGAATCACATGCGGAATACACCATCCAGGCGCTGAAGGCCGGAAAGCCGGTGTATGTCGAAAAACCAATGGCCATGAATTTTGAGGAGTGCCAAAAAATGGTTGATGTTGCCGAAAGGTATAAAACTCCCCTGTTTGTGGCATACTATCGTCGGGCACTTCCTGGTTTTTTGAAAGTAAAAGAACTTGTTGATCAGGGTGCTATTGGAAATGTGCGTTTTGTGTCGATTGAATTATTTCAAAAACCGTCAGATGATGATGTTGAATTCAATACCAACTGGCGGGTAATACCGGAATTATCCGGAGGAGGGTATTTCATGGATCTGGCTGCACATCAGCTTGATTTTCTTGATTTTGTGTTTGGCCCAATCTTAAAAGTGAAAGGCTTAGCCGGGAATCAGGCTGCGTTATATGAAGCTGAAGATATTGTTAGCGGAAGTTTTCTTTTTGAAGACGGTGTGATTGGAACCGGAACCTGGTGTTATACAGTAAGCGAATATGATGAAAAAGATGAGATCCGAATCGTAGGCGATAAAGGCCAGATTAGTTTTAGTACTTTTTCGTTTGAACCCATAAAGCTTACAAATAAAGAAGGAGAACAAACCTTCGAATTTGCAAAACCAAAACACGTAGCGTACAATTTAATTCAAACCATTGTAAATGAACTTCTTGGTAAAGGAAGATGCCCGAGTACAGGTATCTCAGGTGCAAGAACGAATTGGGTAATGGACAATTTCTTGAAAGAATATTATAAATCAAAAGAAGTAGTTACAAAAGTAAGTAGATGAAAGTAGTCATTGATAAGGCAATTCCTTTTATAAATGGAATTCTGGAACCGTTTATAGATGTAGACTATTTGCCGGGCGATAAAATAAACAACGCAACTGTTAAAGATGCGGATGCATTGATAATCAGAACGCGCACTGCTTGTAATGAAAAATTATTGAAAGGCTCTAAGGTTCGGTTCATTGCATCGGCAACCATCGGATTCGATCATATTGACACGGACTATTGTGATCGTCAGGGCATTACCTGGACCAATGCGCCTGGTTGCAATTCTTCATCCGTGCAGCAATACATGGCATCAGTGTTGTTGCATCTTGCTTCAAAAAAAAATTTACTTCTTAAACAAAGAACAATCGGTATTGTAGGAGTTGGCAACGTTGGCAAAAAAGTGATGCGTCTAAGCGAGTATCTTGGAATGCGGGCGGTTCTGAACGATCCTCCGCGAATGCGAAATGAAAGCCCGTGTGGATTTGTTTCTCTTGAAGGTATCATGCGTGAAGCTGATATCATTACATTCCATGTCCCGCTGAGTTTTAACGGACAGGATAAAACTTTTCATATGGTAAATGATGAGTTTCTGAAAAACGTTAATTCCGGAACATTGATTATAAACACCTCCCGTGGCGAAGTGATAGATACCCGGGCATTAAAAAACGCGAAACAATCCGGAAAAATTGATGGGGCCGTTCTCGATGTTTGGGAAAATGAACCTGACATAGATACAGATATGCTGCAGCTTGCCGATATTGCTACACCTCATATTGCAGGCTATTCAGCCGATGGTAAAGCCAATGGAACAGCCATGAGTGTGCAGGCGCTGAGTAAGTTTTTTGGCTTAGAGCTAAACGACTGGTATCCGGAAGATGTGCCGGAGCCGGAAAACAACCAAATAATCATCGATGGTAAGGATAAAATGGAACAGGAGATTTATTTTGAAGCCGTTACATCAACTTATGATATTGGTGGAGATGATAAAAGACTCAGAGAGAACGTTGCCGGTTTCGAAAATTTACGGGGCAATTATCCGTTACGAAGAGAGTTTGGTGCTTATCAGTTGAAGTTGAAGAATGTAAGCATTGAAGTGGAACAAAACCTGCGGAATCTGGGATTCAAAATAGCGAATGAATGACTTTAAAAACTTTGATTATTTGAAATGAAAATTATAAACATTGAAAATTGAAAA
>CAZAMT010000060.1:0-12456 GCA_964486145.1 uncultured Bacteroidales bacterium | reverse complement strand
AACATCAAACATTAATAAATAATTATTTAATATTTATATGGAAAATAAAGCAGATATTGGATTAATCGGATTAGCCGTGATGGGCGAGAACCTTGTTTTAAACATGGAAAGTAACGGATTTACCGTTGCTGTTTATAATCGTACCGTTGAAAAAGTTGATAAATTTATTGAAGGAAGGGGCAAAGACAAAAAATTTATTGGTGCCCATTCCATTGAAGAACTTGTGAAATCATTAAAGCGACCAAGAAAGGTAATGATGCTGGTAAAAGCAGGTAAACCAGTTGATGACTTTATCGAACAAATTGTTCCACATCTTGAATCTGGTGATATCATCATAGATGGCGGAAATTCCCACTATCCTGACACCATTCGCCGAACCTCTTACGTGGAAAGCAAAGGTCTTTTATACATTGGAACCGGCGTTTCCGGTGGTGAAGAAGGTGCACTGAAAGGGCCTTCTATTATGCCGGGTGGTTCTGCAGAAGCATGGCCTCATGTGAAACCAATTTTCCAGGCCATCGCCGCTAAAGTTGATGACGGTGTTCCCTGTTGTGACTGGGTGGGAGCAAATGGTGCAGGTCATTTTGTGAAAATGGTTCACAATGGTATCGAATACGGTGATATGCAGTTGATTTGTGAAGCCTACCACATTATGCATGAATTATTGGGTATGACTGCTGACGAAATGCACGAGGTTTTCAAAGAATGGAATAAAGGCGATCTGGATAGTTACCTGATTGAGATTACAAGGGATATTCTTGCTTACAAGGATACTGACGGAAAACCTATGATAGATAAGATTCTGGATACCGCAGGTCAGAAAGGAACAGGCAAATGGACAGGAATTACTGCACTCGATCTGGGTATTCCTTTAACATTAATTGGTGAATCTGTATTTTCACGTTGCCTCTCTGCACAAAAGGAAGAGCGTGTGAGAGCATCCAAAATCCTGACAGGCACAGATAAAAAATTTGATGGTAATAAAAAAGAATTTATTGAGGATATTCGCAATGCCTTGTTTGCGTCCAAAGTGGTTTCGTATGCCCAGGGTTATGTGCTTTTGCGTGAAGCTGCAAAAGAGTTTAACTGGGATCTCAATTACGGTGAAATTGCACTGATGTGGCGTGGTGGATGTATCATCCGATCGGTATTTTTAGGTAAAATTAAGGAAGCATTTGATAAAGATCCTAATCTGGAGAACCTGCTACTCGCTCCGTACTTCCAGGAAAAAGTAGATCAGGCACAACAAAGTTGGAGAAAAGTGGTTTCGGTAGCGGCACTTAACGGTATTCCTGTTCCGGCTTTTTCAACTGCATTATCTTATTTTGATGGGTACAGGCATGAACGTTTACCGGCGAACCTGTTGCAGGCACAGCGCGATTACTTCGGGGCTCATACATACGAACGTGTGGACAAACCGCGCGGAGAGTTTTTCCATACCAATTGGACCGGTAGGGGCGGAACAACTGCAGCCGGTACGTATAATGTATAAATCCATGAGTGTGGATAGAAATTGAGTGCGTCTGTCATTTAAACAAACGGGAAGTGGCCTCATTGCTGTTAATAAATTTAGAACAGATAATTGGTAGGGGATTACCAAATAAAAGTATAGATAATCGAATAACTTATAAAAATCCAGTTAACATCATAAAAAAATTGGGGGTTAAAATAAAATTTCGACATTTTCATGTAAAATAGATAATAATATAGCAGGTCTAATAGAAAATTGTTATTTTTGCATTGCCAGGTATTATTTATTATTTATTTAAAGAGGGGGCAATTATGAAAGTTAGACCTATGTATTATCTATGTTTCTTGTTTCTTTTTACATTCGCCTATTCGCAGGGAAATGAGCCGGAAAACAAGAAATTTGTTTTTGAAAATAATTTGAGCTATTATGAAGATTATGAGGTCGATATGACATTTGTATCTCCGCACTATCTTGGAGAAGAAATAGCATTGAAGTTTCATATTCTTGATGAAACCTATACAACAGTTCAAGCGGCAACACCAACATCGCCAACTGAGAAAACCATCGTTAACAAACCGGTTATCTACTATGCAATAAAAAAACTTAGTAGAAAATATAAACGAGAAATAAGAAAAGGAAATATAGCTGAAAAGAAAGCTTCTGACAATCTCAGCCACGTGCTCGATATCGGCCTTTCGATATTTCACGAAGAAACAGAAGTATTTGAAAAAGTTCTGAAAGATGCCAAACAACCGGAAGAGATAATGAATGTTTTTAATATGGTTGTGCTTGAGTAGCAAAAAAACAAAAAGATTTGAAAAACCAGCTTTAACATTAAAGTTGGTTTTTTTGTTTTAAACTGTACTAAAACGTTTCAATGAATGGTATAGATTAAGTGTTTAATATTTTTATTAACAAATTAAACAAAATTAACAGTGTGATGTTTTTTTTACATTTAATTGTTTAATTTGTAGTTTAAACGAAGTATATTGTTTAGATTAAAAGAAAATATTGAGGCAAAAACTCCTGAAAAGGATTTGGCAAAATTGAAGATTGTTTCAAGCTACTATGATGTATTGAATAAGATTGTTGACAGGAGCGAAGCAATTTCGGTAAAACGACACAGGGAAAAAGGAAAACTATTTGTCAGGGACCGAATTGAGTTATTGATTGATAAAAATACCCCGTTTCTTGAACTATCAGCGCTGGCATCCTTTGAACAATATGAAAATGAGTTTCCGTCTGCAGGAATAGTAACCGGCATCGGAACTATTCATAACAAAAAGGTGGTTATTATTGCCAATGATGCTACAGTAAAAGGAGGTACTTATATTAAGGAGACCATTAAAAAACATTTAAGGGCTCAGGAGGTTGCATTCGAAAATAATTTGCCGTGTGTTTATATGGTTGATTCCGGAGGTGTATTTCTGCCACAGCAAGCCGAGGTTTTCCCGGATAAAGATGATTTTGGACGTATTTTCTATAACCAGGCCCGGTTGTCTGCAAACAATTTACCGCAAATAGCAATTGTGATGGGATCGTGCACTGCAGGTGGTGCATATGTACCTGCAATGAGTGATGAAACCATTATTGTAAGAAACCAGGGTACCATTTTTCTTGGAGGCCCACCACTGGTGCAGGCTGCCACGGGTGACATCGTTTCCGCTGAGGAACTCGGTGGCGGTGAAGTTCATGCAACCCTCTCAGGTGTTGTGGATCACCTCGCGGAAAATGATGAACATGCCATTCAAATTTGCAGGAATATATTTTCAACATTGCCCGACCAGAACCCCATTGAAAAGAATGAAAAATATCGTGAACCGGATTTTCAAGCCGAAGATCTTTATCAGTTTATGCCTGAAAGCCCAAGGCAACAAATCCTGGTACATGAAATAATCGCCCGGATAACCGATGGAAGTGAGTTTCATGAATTTAAAAGAGAATATGGCAAAACCCTGGTAACAGGAGTTGCTACAATAAAAGGTGTTAAAACCGGTATTATTGGTAACAATGGCATATTGTTTTCCGAATCAGCACTGAAAGCCACGCATTTTGTAGAATTATGCAACCACAGGAAAATTCCTATCCTTTTCCTGCAGAATATTTCTGGTTTTATGGTAGGTAAGGAATATGAAAACAAAGGTATTGCCAAAGACGGGGCGAAGTTTGTACATGCGGTTGCAAATGCAAATGTTCCTAAAATTACTATCATCTTCGGTGGTTCATATGGTGCCGGTAATTATGCTATGGCTGGTCGTGCTTATAATCCCAGGTTCCTTTTTATGTGGCCAAACGCTAAAATTTCCGTGATGGGTGGTGAACAGGCAGCCAATGTTTTGGTTACCATTAAAGAGGAACAATTAAAAAAGCAGGGTAAGTCATTGACAGACGAAGAACGTATGAATATAAGAAATACCATATTGGAAAAATATGCACACGAAAGTTCTGCTTATTACAGTACTTCGAGATTATGGGACGATGGAATTATTGACCCCGCTGAAACCCGCAACATAGTGGCTATGGCTTTATCAATATCATTAAACAAACCCATCGACGAACCAAAAATGGGAGTATACAGGATGTGATGGAAACAACATTAAAATACATATCACTGGAAAGAAAAGGGAATGTCCTGAATCTATGGTTGAACAGACCTGATAAGAGAAACGCGTTCAATACGGAGTTTATAAACGAACTTGTACAATCGCTCAAAAATATTAAACGTGATGATTCAGTTAGGTTCCTGGTGATCAGGGGACGAGGATCTATGTTTAGCGCCGGGGCGGATTTGGACTGGATGCTCAAATCATCAGAATTGGCGTTTGAAGATAATTTTAATGAAAGCCGTGAACTCGCGGAAGTCTTTTCCTCATTGTACCATTTACCTGTTCCAACCCTTGTGGTGACGCATGGAAAGGTATTTGGTGGTGCGTTGGGTCTGATGGCTGCAGCCGATTTTACATGGGCAGTGAGCAACACGAGTTTTTGTTTTTCTGAAGTAAAAGTCGGGCTTTCACCTTCAACCATCATTCCTTACATTGTGAACAAAACAGGAATGGCAAATACCAAAGAACTCGTTTACTCCGCGATGGTATTTAATGATGAAAAAGCAAAGGAAGTAGGCTTGGTAGATAGAATCATTGAAGAGGAAAACCTTGAAAATGAACTTGAGACATTCGTATCATCCATTACAGCGAATGCCGGTGGTGCTATTACCGAAAGCAAAAAAATGATTCATCTTGTAAATCCTGTGTTTATTGATGAAAAAATGATCGTCAATACAGCAGCCTCCATCGCCAGGCGAAGAACAACTCCGGAAGCAAAAGAAGGCATTACAGCTTTTTTTGAAAAACGCAAACCAAACTGGCAAACAAGTTGATTATGAGAAAGATCAATAAAGTACTTATCGCGAACAGGGGTGAAATAGCTGTACGAATCATAAACACCCTTCAGAAGCTAAATATCTCATCTGTTGCTGTATATGCCAGCGATGATGCCTCCGGATTGCACGTGAAAATGGCTGACGAAAAGGTTTTGCTTCAGGGTACTTCCTTATCCGAAACTTACCTGAATATTCAACAACTGATTCATATTGCCAGCCAGGTAAACGCTGATGCTGTGCATCCGGGGTATGGTTTTCTTTCCGAAAATCCTGATTTTGCAAAAGCATGTGAGTTGAATGGTTTTACCTTCATTGGCCCAACTCCCGAAGCTATTCAATTGATGGGCAACAAGGTAGCTGCCCGAAAATTTGTAAAAAGTATTGGAGTACCAATAATCGAAGGAATGACGATTGAAACATCGGAAATTCTGGATCTGAAAGATCAACTGAGTTTTCCACTAATCATCAAAGCAGCAGCCGGTGGGGGTGGAAAAGGGATGCGCATTGTTCGCACCAGGGAAAACCTTGCGGCTGATCTATACGAATCACAACGCCAGGTAAAAAATTATTTTGGTAATGGTCAGGTATATATTGAAAAATATATTGAAGACCCCAGGCATATTGAGGTTCAGTTACTTTCGGATCAATACGGAAATCATATTCATTTATTTGAACGGGAGTGCTCACTTCAACGTCGTTATCAGAAAATAATTGAAGAAGCACCTGCCGTGTCTGTGCGACAAGAGACAAGAAAAAAGCTTCATGAAGCAGCAATTTCCATTGCAACTGCCATGAATTATCAAAGTGCCGGGACCATTGAATTTTTGGTTGATAAACAGGAACATATATATTTTCTTGAAATGAACACCCGTATTCAGGTTGAACATCCTGTAACAGAGGCTGTAACAGGCATTGACATTGTAAAGGCTCAGGTTAACATTGCTGAGGGTGAAAAGTTACCGTTTCTGCAGGAGAACATTAAGCCTGCAGGCCACGCGATTGAAGCCCGCGTGTACGCCGAAGATCCTTCACGGAATTTTATGCCCGCTCCAGGTCAGATAGATTACATTCATTTTCCGGATCATAAAGATGTAAGGATTGATAAAGGGCATGAAGATGCATTTCAGGTATCCGCTAAATATGACCCATTGATTGCAAAAGTGATTTCTCATGGAAATACAAGAGACGAAGCCATCACTAAGCTTTCCGGTGCCATTGATAAGATAGCCATCCATGGAATCAAAAACAATGTGGCGTATCTAAAGTATTTGTTATCCATTGATGAATTTCTGAAAAACAACATTTCAACCCAGTACCTTGAAAATGAACATCAGAAAGTTATTTCCAATATGGAATCGGTTGCAACAGAGAACAACCTGAAAATGGCTTTTTTGGCTGCGTATCTATGGGATAGTTATAAAGGAACTACTGAAAATGATCCATGGAAATCCGCTGGCAGATGGAGAAACTTTCATTGCATCCCTTTTCAGATAAATGAAAGAATGCATCAGCTCAAAATAATCAGAATATCTAACAACAAAGCTTACCTGCTCAACGGACAGGTGATCGGGTTCAAAATCAATGGCAATGTTGTTGAACTGAATCAAAACCAGGAGAAACAAGAGATATTTATTTCCCATGCCGATGATCGTTCATTTTATATTACATTTGACGGATATACTTGGAAGGCCAAACGAAGAGATATGTTGAATGAAACAGGGGATGAAGACAATTACAAACACCAAAACACATCGGCAAAATCTTCCAGTGGCCATGTGCTTTCACCGATGAACGGTACCGCTGTTAAAGTGCTGGTTAAGAATGGCAGACGGGTAAAAAAAGGTGAGATTTTATTAGTAATTGAATCTATGAAAATGGAAAATAAAATATTATCCCTTGATGATGGAATCGTTCACGGTTTAAAGATTAAAAAGGGCCAGCAGGTTAGAGGTAATGAAATACTGATGTATATCAAACAGGAAATCGAATCGAATGAATTTAAATAGTCGTACAGTGAAAATAGTTAATCCGTTACTTGAAAACAGGCATCACGAATTAAGAGCAAAGGTTAAGGCATTTGCTGAAAACGAAGTCAAACCTATTGCTGCTGAACTGGATAGGAAAGGTGAATTTTCCAAAGATTTAACGAAAAAGATGGGGGCATTGGGGTTGTTCGGAATGAACATACCCGGCAGTTATGGAGGACATGGACTGGATACATTGTCGTACATTATTGCTGTTGAAGAGTTGGCACGTATTGACGGTTCCCAGGCAGCAACGGTAGCATCGCATAATTCGCTCGGCATTGGTCCTATCTATAAATTTGGAACTGAAGAACAAAAGAAAAAATATCTGCCACAGTTGGTGTCGGGAGATAAACTTTGGGCTTTCGGACTAACTGAACCCAATGCCGGCTCCGATTCAAGGGGCACGGAGTCCAAAGCAGAACTGCACAATGGGCAATGGATAATCAATGGCTATAAACAATTTATAACCAACTCTGCATCGGATTTGGCTGCCGGTGCAACCATACAGGTAATTACCGATGAAAAAGATGGAAAAAAGGAGTTGTCAACCATTCTGATAGAAAGGGATACCGAGGGCTATTCGTGTGAACGGATAACCAATAAAATGATGTGGCGCTCAGCAGATACCGGTCGGCTATACTTTAATAATTGTAAAGTACCCGAAAAAAACATTCTGGGCGAAAGAGGTAAAGGTTCGCACATTATGCTCGAAACCCTTGATTCCGGTCGTTTATCAATTGCTGCAATGGGTCTGGGATTGGCACAGGGTGCCCTTGAGCAGGCAATAGATTACTCAAAAAAAAGAGAGCAGTTCGGAAGACAGATTTACAAATTTCAGTCGATTGCATTCAAACTGGCAGAAATGGATACCAAAGTTGAATTGGCAAGAAATCTGCTCTACAAAGCTTGTTGGATGAAAGACAAGGGACTGCCTTTTGGAAAAGAAGCAGCCATGGCCAAACTGTATTGCTCTGAAATAGCCAAAGAAGTGGCTGACGAAGCTGTTCAGGTCCATGGAGCCTACGGTTTGTTTAAAGATATGGACATTGAACGATTTTACAGGGACCAAAGAATTTTGCAAATTGGTGAGGGTACCTCTGAAATATTAAAGCTGGTAATCTCCAGGCACATGGGACTAAAGTAGAAATATCCGGCGTATAATAATTATTGATGAATCTAAAAATAATTGAAATTTTTCACCTAAACTCTGAACATTGAAATTTATAATACTAAACCCATGGAACAACGTAAAAAAGATCATATAGAACTGGCATTTCAGTCACAGTTAAAAAATGAGACTCTCGACCAACGGTTTTATTACGAACCAATGCTGAAACCACATCCCGATGAATTGTTGAAGCCTTTTCCCTTTTTAGGTAAAACAATGAAAGCTCCCTTATGGGTGTCCAGCATGACAGGAGGAACCGAAAAAGCAGAAAAAATTAATAAAAACCTTGCTCGTGCCTGTAATGAGTTTGGCCTTGGTATGGGGCTCGGATCCTGCCGTATCATTCTTGATGATGATACCTTTTTTCATCAGTTCGATGTTCGCGATATCATTGGAAATGATTATCCGTTGTATGCAAATCTCGGAATTTCGCAAATTGAGAAATCCTTAAAAGAGCGCAGTACTGATAAAATTATCAGACTTGTTGAGCGATTGCGCGCCGACGGACTATTTATTCATGTGAATCCTGTTCAGGAATGGTTGCAACCGGAAGGCGATATCATTGAGCGACCACCATTGGAGACCATTGCCGAGTTTGTTTCCAACGTGGATTTTCCGGTTGCAGTTAAAGAAGTGGGGCAGGGGATAGGCCCCGAAAGCCTTCTCGGTTTGTTGAAACTTCCTTTGCAAGCCATTGAATTTGCTGCATTTGGTGGAACCAATTTTGCAAAAGTTGAATTATTGCGAAGCGATGAAACCAGGCAGCAATTGTTGGAGCCGCTTTCAAAAATTGGAAATGATGCTTACTCCATGTTGATGCATATAAATGAAATTGCAGATAAAGAAAGCGATGTCAGGGTTAAGGAAATCATCATTTCAGGGGGTATAAAAACCTTTATTGACGGGTATTACTTAATTAAAAAAAGCAGAGTCAATGCCATTTATGGCCAGGCTTCTGCCTTTTTAAAGCATGCGAAGGAAAGTTATGAACAATTAAAATCATTTGTCGGATATCAACTCGATGGACTCGCGTTTGCAAATACATACCTAAAAGTGAAGTAACAATGGCATATTCATTGATATCGGGATTCTCCAGACTTTCCAAGGAACAACAAATATCAAAAATAGCCGACTTTTTAAATAAAAATGACAATCAGGTACTTGGATTACTAAAACAATTCTGGCATATTGATCATGAAATCCAGAAAAAGTTTGATGGATTTACAGAAAATACCATTTCCAATTATTACATGCCATACAACATAGCGCCCAACTTTATCATTAACGGCAATTACCAGTTTGTACCGATGGTCATTGAAGAAAGTTCGGTGGTTGCAGCAGCTTCACATGCCGCCAAATTTTGGGCAAACCATGGAGGATTTCATTGCAGGGTACTGGGAACAGCCAAGGTAGGACAGATACATTTTTTTTATTCGGGCAAACGTGATGCATTACTGGATCATTGGGAGTTTATCAGGCAGCACTTACTTGAAAGTGTAAAGTTCACCGAGGAAAACATGAGAAAAAGAGGGGGTGGTATCCTGGATGTTGAACTCCATGACTTAACCCATAAACTTGCAGACTATTACCAGATCCGGGTTACATTTGAAACCAGTGATTCGATGGGTGCCAATTTTATAAATTCATGTCTTGAAGAAATGGCCGGGGCTTTACAGGAAAGTGCAAAAGAAAAACTTGCATCCGGACAACTTGAAGTATTGATGTCAATCCTGTCAAATTATACGCCTGAATGCGCTGTTGAATGTTATGTTGAAACAGATATCAATGCATTTGATGAGTTGAAAACAGGTTACAGTGCATCAACATTTGCACGGCGCTTCGAGCAGGCTGTTCAAATTGCAGAAATCGACCCGTACCGGGCTGCAACGCATAACAAGGGAATTTTCAATGGCGTTGATGCAGTGGTTATTGCCACCGGAAATGATTTCAGGGCAACGGAGGCATGCGGACACACCCATGCGGCTGCTTCGGGTGAATACCGTTCACTAACATCAGTGGAACTTAACAATAGCAATTTTAAATACAAACTGCAATTGCCAATGGCTCTCGGCACGGTTGGCGGGTTAACAAAATTACATCCGCTATCAGAACTCAGCCTTGAAATTCTTGGAAGTCCCTCTGCCCAATACCTTATGATGGTGGCCGCATCTGTTGGTTTGGCCAATAATTTCAGCGCGGTAAGGTCACTTATTACCCACGGAATACAAAAAGGACATATGAAAATGCACCTGAATAATATTTTATCCCGATTATCGGTGACAGATGATGAAAAAATGAATATTATTTCATATTTTTCGGATAAAACGATTTCGTTTCGTTCCGTTGAATTATTTTTAAAAAATTTAAGATCAAATAAATAGGTTTTGGTAAAGAAATATTACGGCAACGGAAAAATTTTACTAACCGGAGAATACCTTGTAATGGATGGTGCAAAGGCCATTTCGTTACCTGTGAAATTTGGTCAGCATTCTGTTGTCCGGGAAAATGAAACAGAACCCGGGATTATTCATTGGAAGGCTAAAGAACATGATATGGTTTGGTTTGAATCAAGCCTCGATTTGTCTACATTAAAAGTGCTTTCTTCTACCCATGGTCCAACAACCAACATGATAACCGATATTTTACTTACGTTACAAGAGGAATATCCGTTGTTTGCTCATTTTGAGGCACTTAGTTTTGAACATACGGTAAATTTTCCACTGTCCTGGGGATTGGGAAGTAGTTCTTCCCTTATTTCAAACATGGCCACGTGGGCAGGAATTGATCCTTATGACTTGCATGAGCGGGTCAGCGGTGGATCCGGTTATGACGTATTTACAGCTCGATGTCATTCACCTATTGTTTACCAGTTACTTCATGGTGAACCTCACGTTGATGAAGTAAAGTTTGTGCCACCATTTCATAAACAACTGTATTTCGTTTATCAGGGGAAAAAGCAAAATACAGCCCTTGAAGTTGAAGAATACAGGAAAAACAAGGAAAACTTTTCAGGGGAGATTGGTAAAATAACCAAAATAACAGAGCTCACGCTGAAAGCTGAATCATTAAATGAATTTGAACAGTTACTGAAAGAACACGATGCCATAATTTCAGATGTGCTGGGAAGAAAAACATTGGCAGAATCCTTATTTTCAGATTACAAGTACGGTTACGTTAAATCGTTGGGTGCATGGGGGGGTGATTTTATGCTTTTTACGCTTCACGAAGATCATCATCCGCAAGAATTGTTGGAATACCTGAAACAAAAGGAATTGACAACCATTTTTCAATTTAAAGATTTAATACTGGACCAATGATATTTTTAACAAATGAGCCTCGAAAACTGAAGCTGCCATCCAAATCGATTGAAGGGAATGTTGCCTGGAGATCACCTTCAAATATAGCGCTCATAAAGTACTGGGGAAAATTTGGAGAACAATTGCCCATGAACCCGTCCCTGAGTTTCACGTTGAAAAAGTCATATACCACAACAACCATTGAATACACCTATTCAAGCAAAAAAGGTAAATCATTAAAATTATACCTTGGCAGGAAGCGAAATACAGGTTTTGAAGAAAAGCTTATGCGAATGATTGACCAACGTTTGTTGCAATACCTTCCCTGGTTGGATTATACACAACTAAAGATTCATACAGAGAATACATTTCCACATTCGGCGGGTATTGCATCTTCGGCATCGGCCATGAGTGCCTTTGCCTTATGCCTATTATCAATTGAAGAAGAATTGTTTCAATACAAATTTCAAAAAAACGAATTTTATCGAAATGCATCATTCCTTGCCCGATTGTGCTCCGGGAGTGCCTGTCGATCAATTTATCCGGGTTATAACCTATGGGGAAGCTTAGAAGAAATTGTGGATGCTTCGGATGCTTATGCAGTACAGGTTAACGACCTGGTCAATCCATTTTATCAATCCATTCATGATGCCATTTTAATTGTAAGTTCCCGGGAGAAGCATATATCAAGTACCCAGGGTCATTCCTTAATGAAAAATCACCCCTTTGCCGCAGGCAGGCATTTGCAGGTGAAGGAAAATTTGCAAATGTTGATAAAGTTCATGCAGAGCAATGTCACTCCGGAGTTTTTTAGAGTTATCGAAAATGAAGCGTTGTCGTTGCATGGATTGATGATGAGTTCAAACCCCGGCTACTTATTATTAAAACCCCGGTCATTAGATATTATCGAAAAAATATATAATTTTAGAGAAAAAGAGAATATTGCCCTCGGTTTTACAATGGATGCCGGACCAAATATTCATCTTTTGTATTTTGATAAAGATAAAAAAGAGGTCAGAAAATTTATCAAAAATGAGTTATTACCATTCTGTGAAAACAATCAATGGATTGATGATAAACTGGGACCGGGTGCTCAAAAAATGAAAATAAAT
>CAZAMT010000059.1:0-16426 GCA_964486145.1 uncultured Bacteroidales bacterium | reverse complement strand
CAACAAAAATCAGCAGTTTGAAGGCTTTTTAGACCAAACCCATGAATTAATAAGGTTAAAATCGTAAAAATACGAATGGAGGATACAATTATGGTTGCCATATGTCCAATTGTTGAAAAAAAAATAAATGAAAAATCAGCCCGCGTCAATGCTTTTTTTACATTCCTGTTAACTGGAATTGCACTCATTTTTTCACTTGAGTGGCTGTTTCTGTTTATCGCGATCGATTTCGGTACGCGAGCCTTCTATAACGAGCGTTACAGTTTATTGTCCCATCTAAGCAGATTTATTCTTTCATCCCTTCAATCTTCACCGGTTTATATCAATGCCGGGCCAAAAATATTTGCTGCAAGAGTAGGTCTCGCTATGACCATTTTGACAGGATTAATGGTGTTTTTTGGGTGGTATATCGGAGGAATGATCGTGGGCGGCCTTTTGATACTCTTCTCCCTCCTTGAATCAGTATTTGGATTATGCGTCGCGTGTAAATTGTATCCGTTTCTTTATCAATTTCAAATGAAACTTAATAAAAAATAATATCCGGGCAGTGAAATTACTTTTAAAGTCAGATTGAAAGGTCAGGGCAATGTATTGAAAATCCTGCCTTTATATACCAGCCGATTGTATTAAATCACTCGCCCGGTATCCAACCATATTAAAAATGATGCATTAATTTTGTTGTTTAATGTTCTTGAGCAACACAAGTGAGCGTGCATTTATTTCGTACACATTACGAATGGCCGTGTCTTTGATATCCGATAATTCTTTTCCAGTATCAATGAGAACCTGCCATTCCCAGTGAACGTCTTCATGTGGCAGTGTGAAAGGTATCGGTTCCCAGAAACTGTTAACCAACAACAGCAGTACATCATCGGTCACTATCTCACCAATCTCATTGATTTCAGTCATGTGTTCACCATTGAGCAACATTCCCATGCATCGAATGTAGCTGGTATTCCATTCTTCTTCTGTCATGTCGGTACCATCGGTATTGAGCCAACGAATATCACGGATTCCCTTACCATATATTTTCCGTCCTTTAAAATATCTTCTGCGCCGCATCACCGGTTGATTTTTCCGGATCTTAATCAACTCCGTCACAAATTGGTGAAGTTCTTTTTGTGTATCATCCCAGTCCCAGTTTATCCAGGTGATGTCGTTATCCTGGCAATACGCGTTGTTGTTTCCGCGCTGTGTACGTCCATATTCATCGCCGTGACTTAACATTGGAACCCCCTGGCTAAAGAACAATGTGGCAAGGAAATTCTTTTTTTGTTTTTGTCGCAACCCAATTATTTCCTTATCATCGGTTTCACCTTCAACTCCATGGTTCCAGCTTATGTTATGGCTCTCACCATCCTTGTTGTTCTCACCATTTTCATAGTTATGTTTTTCATTAAAGCTTACAAGATCATGAAGGGTAAATCCATCATGGCAGGTTACAAAATTAATGCTTGATGATGGCTGTTTACCATTGTCCTCATACAGGTCGCTACTTCCGCTCAGTCTGTAGGCCAATTCAGCAACCTGACTGTCATCTCCTCTCCAGAATTTTCGTACACTGTCACGGTACTTTCCATTCCATTCGGCCCACAGTACCGGGAAATTTCCTACCTGGTACCCGCCCTGGCCCAAATCCCAGGGTTCGGCGATGAGTTTTAACTGCGAAATAACCGGATCCTGGTGAATCGTATCTAAAAAGGTGGACAGTTTTCCAACATCATATAATCCACGGGCAAGTGCAGAGGCGAGGTCAAACCGAAAACCATCCACGTGCATTTCATTGGCCCAGTATCGTAAGCTGTCCATCACCAACTGCAAGGTTCGTGCACTTAAAAGATTCAATGTATTTCCTGTACCTGTATAGTCTGTGTAATATCGTTTGTCCTTGCTTAACCGGTAGTAATGTTCATTATCAATACCCCGGAAACTGAGTGTTGGCCCCAAATGATCGCCCTCACCGGTATGATTGTACACCACATCGAGTATAACCTCAATGCCTGCTTTGTGGTATGCTTTTACCATTTCCTTAAACTCATTGACCTGCTCACCACAAGTGCCCGAGGCGCCGAATTCAGCATGCGGTGCAAAATAACCAATGGAATTATAGCCCCAGTAATTTGTTAAACCCTGGTCGAGTAAGAACTTGTTATGGATGAAATGATGCACAGGCATCAGTTCAATGGCAGTAACGCCAAGGTTTTTAAAATAATCAATTACAACGGGAGATGCCAAACCTTTATAGGTTCCCCTCTCGTTTTCCGGTATATCCGGATGCAAAGCTGTAAAGCCCTTGACATGCAATTCATAAATGATGGTGTTGTGCATCTGAATATCGGGACGTTTTGTATCTTCCCAGTCAAATCCGGTATCCACAACCACTGATTTGTTGACAACATCTGCACTATCCCGAATGTCCTTTTTAAGATCTTTATTCTTAATATCTAAATCAATGGGGTAACCAAACATTTTTTCATGGACTTCAATCCTTCCGGTAATCGCTTTTGCATATGGATCAATCAATAATTTATGTGGATTAAAACGATGTCCATTGGATGGCATATACCTTCCATAAACTCTGTATCCATACAACTGCCCGGGTTTTAAGTCCGGTAAAAAAACATGCCAGACATGGTCGGTAACCTCTGCTATATCTATCTGTGTATACTCTTCTTTATCCTCCGGGTTTTCAAACAAACACAACTTTACACTGGTTGCATTTTCGCTAAAAAGTGCAAAATTTACTCCTTTTCCATTCCAATTTGAACCTAACGGATACGGTTTTCCTGGCCAAATCCTGCCATCATATTTCTTCATCATTCATAAATTTATGACCATGCATGGTGTCTGGCAAATATCTCATTTATAATCTTATATGCCAATCCGACAATCTTCGGAACATCAAACCGGGCATGGTCTGTTACATTATATTCAGTTTGTTATTATTAAACAAAGCTAATTTACAAGGGTTACAACAGGTATACAAAACATTTTGTTATGAGTTTATACCAAAAAGTGGGCGCAAATATCATAAATAAATCCGTAACCAGGTTTAATGTGTGGGCTCCGTTGCAAAAAAAAATTGAACTGTTGCTTCTTGATACCAATGAAGTTTACCCGATGGAGAAGGATGAATTTGGATACTGGAAGGTTTCATTGAACGATTGTAACGCGGATGCACGGTATAGATATAAATTAAACGGTAAAAATACTTTCCCCGATCCGGCATCATATTTTCAACCTGAAGGTGTTCACGGGCCTTCACAGGTATTTAATACAACTGGTTTTGAATGGTCAGACCAAAACTGGATAAATCCCGAACTTGGTGAATACATCATGTATGAATTGCATCCGGGTACGTTTTCGGATGAAGAAAATTTCCAGGGAATTTGCAATAAACTTGATTACCTTGTTGATTTAGGCATCAATGCAATAGAAATAACACCGGTAGGGCAGTTTCCGGGAAGAAGAAACTGGGGATATGATGTGGCTTATCCGTTTGCTGTTCAAAACAGTTATGGTGGTCCGAAAGAACTACAAAAGCTTGTCAATGAATGTCACAACAAAGGAATAGCTGTCATCCTGGATGTAATTTACAATCATCTCGGGCCGGAAGGTAATTATCTAAGTGAATTTGCTCCATATTTCACTCAAACATACAATACCCCCTGGGGACCGGCAATCAATTTTGATGATGAATACAGCTATGGTACACGAAATTATTTCATACAAAATGCACTCATGTGGTTTCGTGATTTTCACATTGACGCGCTTCGGCTCGATGCGGTGCATGCCATCAAAGATTACGGAGCAAGACATTTCATGCTTGAACTGGCTGAATACACAAACGAATTGTCATCAATTACAGGAAAAAAACATTATCTCATCGCTGAAAGTAACCTAAATGATGTACGTTACATAAACCCGGTAGAGAAAGGCGGGTACCAGCTTGATGCTCAATGGAGTGACGACTACCACCATGCCATTCATACAAAACTTACCGGTGATCAATTCGGATACTACATGGATTACGGAAAAACACAAAACATTGCCAAAGCACTAAGTGATGCCTTTGTCTACGATGAACGATATTCACCTTTCCGAAAAAAGGTATATGGAAGCAAAACCCACGGCAACCAGGGACAACAATTCGTAATTTTCAATCAAAACCACGACCAGGTTGGTAATCGAAAGTTTGGAGAACGACTGACTGTGCTAACCGAATTTGAACAACAAAAACTTGCAGCCGTGGCATTGTTCATGGCACCTTATCTTCCGATGCTATTCATGGGTGAAGAATATGGTGAAGAAAATCCATTTTTATACTTCGTTGATCACAATGATCCCCACCTCAATAAACAGGTAAGGAAAGGAAGACAGGCCGAATTTAAAGACTTTTGGGATAAAAGCCCGGCACCTAATCCCGATGAAAAAAAAACATTTGATATGTCGAAACTAACCTGGTCTTATCCTGAAAATTCGGAAAGATTTGTATTGCTTCAGCTTCATAAAAAGCTTATTCAATTAAGAAAAACTGAGAATGCATTAAAAATACCAGACAGAAACAAATGCAAAATCAACCATATCAGAAACATTGATGTGATAACCATCGAAAGATGGGATAATAACATGTGTTTTTTTACCGCTTTGAATTTTTCGGATACCCATCAGGAAATTGATTTGTTAACAGAAAAAGGCGAATATTTTGAGCTTGTTCTTGATACTACTTCTGCTCAATGGAAAGGAACTACGCCGGATGAGTCCGACCACCTCAATTATGCAGATAAGCTTCATCTTCCGGCATTTGGAGCCTGCATATTTAAAGCTTCCATTGTCTAAAATGGCTTTTCATTCATCAATTTTCAGTTTAACTTGTTCATGTATATGTTCCATCAGACGGCACACAAAATAATAAATTTTTATTTATGGTTCAACATAATTTAAAACAACACATTAAAGGACAAAATCGAGTTATTATCGAAAATGTAACGCCATCACTTGAAGATGGCAAATTTCCCGCAAAACGGGTGGTTCATGATAAATTCATTGTCAATGCTGACATATTCGCTGACGGCCACGATGTTTTGAGAGCAGAGGTTCATTACAAGCACGAAGGCGATAACAACTGGCATCGAATAGAAATGCAACCACTTGTCAACGACCACTGGGAAGGAAGTTTTCAGGTAAACAAAACAGGCTGGTACACTTACAAAGTGATGGGATGGATTGACAAATTTAAAACGTGGTACAGGGATACCATCAAAAAATACAATGCTGATGTTCTTGGTGATGCCGATTTCCTCATCGGGGAAAACATCATTCTCGAAATACTGGAAAATCATAAATTGCCAAAAGAAGAAAACGCCACGGTGAAAGATGCTTTAAACCTTTTTGAATCAAAAAATGCTGATATCGAGGAAAAAATACAGCCTGTTGTTTCCGATGAATTAAATGAAATTCTATTGAAATATCCTGTTCGCAAGTTCGCAACTACTTCGGAGAAAGCGTTAAAAATGATTTGTGAACATAAAAAGGCAGCTTTTAGCACATGGTATGAATTATTTCCGAGATCCGTGTGGAATGACGAAACGGAGAAGACCGGAACGTTTAAAAGTAATGTCAAACGATTGGATTACGTGGCTGATATGGGATTTGATGTTCTGTACCTCCCTCCCATTCACCCGATTGGTGAAACCAATCGCAAAGGAAAAAACAATTCTGTAGCTGCTAAAAAAGGAGAACCCGGATCACCCTGGGCCATCGGTTCCAAAGAAGGCGGTCATAAGTCGATACACCCTGAATTAGGTACAATTGATGATTTTAAGGTTTTTGTGGAGGAGGCCAAAAAGCGAAACATTGATATTGCTCTTGATGTTGCTTTTCAATGCTCTCCTGATCATCCCTGGGTGAAAGAACATCCCGAATGGTTTAAAAAAAGGCCCGATGGTACCATTCAATATGCAGAGAATCCACCAAAAAAGTATGAGGATATCTACCCCATCGATTTTGAAACAGAACATTGGGAAAAACTTTGGGAAGAATTGAAAAGTGTTTTTGATTACTGGATTGAAAAAGGCATTCATATTTTCAGGGTGGATAACCCGCACACCAAGTCATTGCGATTTTGGGGATGGGTCATCAATGAAATTAAGAAGGATCACCCGGATGTAATTTTCCTCTCGGAGGCATTCACACGGCCGAAGATTATGTATCAGCTAGCCAAAAGAGGATTTACACAGTCGTATACATATTTTACATGGCGTAACACGAAGTGGGAGCTTACCACATATCTTGAAGAGCTCACGCGAACAGAGGTGAAGGATTTCTTTCGTCCCAACCTTTGGCCAAACACACCTGACATATTACCGGAATACTTGCAGGTAACCGGGCGAACAGGTTATACCCTCCGGTTATTGCTTGCTGCAACTCTAAGTTCTAATTACGGAATGTATGGCCCGGCCTTTGAGCTTATGGAGAGCGAACCGAGGGATTTCGGGAAAGAAGAATATCTCAATTCCGAAAAATACGAGATCAAGCACTGGAAAACAAACCGCAAAAACAGTCTTCAAACGGTCATCAAGCGAATAAATACCATCCGAAAGGAAAATCCCGCACTGCATCGCAACACGAACCTGCAGTTTCACCATATCGAAAATGATCAATTGATTGCCTACAGTAAACATACCGATGATTTTTCGAACATCATACTTGTTGTGGCAAACCTTGACAACCATCACACCCATTCCGGATGGGTTCATTTTCCAACAGAACAGTTTGGTATTCCCTCAGATTCATCGTTCCAGGTTACTGACCTGATAGCAACAACAAGATACTTATGGCAAGGTGATCACAATTATGTTGAAATAAATCCCGGTGTTTTTCCGGCACATATTTTCAGTATACGAAGAAAAATAAGTACAGAGCATGATTTTGACTACTTCATGTAATCACTTAGTTATTAACCATTATTCAAACGATACGCAATGAAAGAAAACAAACATAACATGTGGTACAAAGATGCGATCATTTACCAATTACATGTTCAATCATTTTTTGATAGCAACGGGGATGGCATCGGTGATTTTAAAGGATTAATATCAAAGCTTGATTACTGTCAGAATTTAGGAGTGAATGCATTATGGCTTTTGCCTTTTTACCCATCTCCGCTGCGTGACGGAGGTTATGATATTTCTGATTTTACCGGGATTCATCAAAATTATGGCACGATGGCGGATTTTAAGAAATTCATTCGTGAAGCACACAAGCGAGATTTAAAAGTAATTACAGAGTTAGTGCTGAATCATACATCCAACGAACATAAATGGTTTAAACGTGCCCGCGCAGCCGGAAAAAAAAGCAGCTACCGTAATTTTTATGTTTGGAGTAACTCCCCGGATAAATATAATGAAGCAAGAATCATATTTAAAGATTTTGAAACATCCAACTGGTCATATGACCCTGTAGCTGACGGGTATTACTGGCATCGTTTTTATTCACATCAGCCTGATCTTAACTTTGAAAATCCCGCGGTTCAAAAAGCTGTATTCAAAGTCCTCGATTTTTGGTTTGAAGCAGGTGTAGATGGTCTGCGACTTGATGCAGTGCCATATTTATACGAAAAGGAGGGTACCAACTGCGAAAATCTGCCTGAAACTCATGCCTTTCTTAAGAAGTTACGTGCATACATTGACGATAAATTCGAGAACCGCATGTTGCTTGCCGAAGCCAACCAGTGGCCAGAGGATGCATCAGAATATTTTGGTAAAGGGGATGAATGCCATATGGCTTTTCACTTTCCGGTTATGCCACGTTTATTCATGGGTGTACGAATGGAAGACCGTTTTCCGATCATTGATATCCTGGAGCAAACACCTGAAATTCCAGAAAACTCACAATGGGCCACTTTTTTACGAAACCATGATGAGCTAACCCTCGAAATGGTAACGGATGAAGAACGTGACTACATGTACAAAAGTTTTGCGAAAGAGCCGGAACAAAGAATAAACTTTGGAATTCGACGGCGACTGGCCCCACTGATGGACGGTGACATACGTAAAATTGAGATGATGAACATTTTATTATTTTCACTGCCCGGAACACCCATCATATACTACGGAGATGAACTGGGCATGGGTGATAATTATTACCTGGGCGACCGAAACGGTGTTCGAACCCCCATGCAATGGACCTCCGACAAAAATGCCGGTTTTTCCTCAGGATCACCCCAACGTCTCTATCTGCCGGTTATTATTGAATCCGAATACCATTACGAATCCATTAACGTTGAAAGCCAGATAAAAAATCCATCATCTCTTCTCTGGTGGATGCGCAGGGTAATTGCCATGCGGAAAAAATTTAAAGCTTTCAGCCGGGGATCAATTAAGTTTATCAATTCGAATAATCCAAAGGTTCTCTCATTCGTGCGTGAATTTGAGGATGAAATTATTCTCGTGCTTGTCAATTTATCAAGATATACACAAATAACAGAGTTGGATTTGTACGAATATGAAGGTTACATCCCGAGAGAGGTATTTAGCCGGAATGATTTTCCTGAAATACAGGACACACCGTATATGATTCCCCTGAAACTGAAAGATTATTACTGGTTTAAATTGTACAAACCTGTTGACGATGACTATGCAAAAAGCAAGGAACTGGAGTACAACATTAAACTAAAGCAGCGCGGATGGAATGTAATGAGCCAGGAGGTAAAAAGTCATCTTGAAGAGGAAATCGTTTTAAATTATCTGCAAATCAGCCGATGGTTCAGAGGAAAAGCCAAAAAAGTTCGAGGAATTGAAATCTTTGACTACTTCAACACTTCAAAACTGGATGGAATGAATTCCTATATCCTGCTTGTAGAGATTGATTATGTTGAACAGGCATCAGAAAATTACATATTACCGGTATCCATTATCAAAGGTGAGGAAGTTGCAGATATTCGACATGAACATCCTGCCGCGATCATTGCGAAATTGCAAATCGATGAAGAAGAGGCAGTTATTGTTGACAGTACCATTTTTGAACATTTTCAGAAAGATTTACTGAACATCATGGTAAGCCGCAAGAAACTAAAAGGCAAAGTTGGAACCATTTCCGGGATGCCTGGCAAAGAACTGAAAGATGCATCCCGAAAGAAACAACTACCTGAACATTCAAAAATTGTTATAACCGAGCAATCCAATTCCTCCATTCTTTATGGAGAACAATTCTTTCTGAAAATTTACCGTAGTCCGGAGGAAGGATACAATCCGGAAGTAGAAATACTAAGAAATCTGACAGAAAAAACCAAATTTAAAAACTTTCCATCCTTTGCGGGTAAACTGGAGTACCAAAAAAGCCGTTCGGAACCGTTATCCATTGGATTACTTACAGGCTTTATTCCGAATGAAGGAAATGCATGGGAATTCACACAAACCAACATCGAGCAATATTTCGACCGGATTTATATGCATCGTGGAGAGATAAATCCACCTGCTTACAAAAATGCTTCCATTTATGAATCATTCGATGAAGCATCAAAAGAGCAACTGAAGGATTTATCAGGACACTTCTTTTCGGATATGATTTGGTTGTTGGGTCAACGTACTGCCGAATTGCATAAATCTCTTATATCGATTCAGGAAGATAAAGATTTTGAACCGGAATCATTTTCACTGCTGTACCAAAAGTCAGTTTATCAGTCGATACGAACCCTTGTGAGGAGAACCATCAACGATTTAAAATCGAAAAAGAAACTTATTCCGGAATACCTTCGTGATGAACTGGAATTGCTGTTCACAAAAGAACATGAGATTTTGGAATACATTAAAAAAGTACTTACCGCTAAAAAAATCAGGTCCGTTAAAGCTCGAATACATGGTGATTATCACCTTGGTCAGGTTTTGTTTACAGGTAAGGATTTCATTATCATTGATTTTGAAGGTGAACCGGCCCGTAGTATAAGCGCACGTAAATTGAAATACTGTCCGTTAAAGGATGTTGCAGGCATGATCAGGTCAATACACTATGCCATATACATGGGATATTTCGACATAACATCAGAACAAAAGGAGGATAAAAAGCTCCTTGCACCCTGGGTTGAATCATGGTACAAAAATGTTTGTAACCAGTTTATTACCGCGTATATTGAATCCTCTGATAACGCCGCTTATATACCGGAGATGAGAGAGGAAATTGAAGGGTTAATCAACATTTACATCATTGAAAAAGCGGTTTATGAGATTGGCTATGAAATGAATAACAGACCCGATTGGTCTGTCATTCCATTAAGAGGATTAATTGAAATTATCAACCAGATGAATGGAAACTAATAGCTCAAAAACCATAGAAAATGAATGGTCATAAAATTCATATTCAACTTATGTACGAACATAATGAGACATCATCATGATCCACCGTAAGGAATGAGTCACATATCACAATATCAATTTATTAATACAGAAGTTATGCAGAAAAAGAAAACGACATCAAAAGATAAAGAGAAAGAGATAAAACCCGGTACAAACCAGAAGAATTCATCAACCACCAGGAAAGCCGGAACAGCAGCACGGTCAGCGAAAAAAACATCGAATAGCAAAGCAGGTACCAATACAGGTGCTACAAAAAAAGCCACAGGAACCAAAAAACCTGCGGTAAGCACCAAAAAGCCTGTAGCTGCCAGTAAAGCTAAACAAAAAGTGGAGGCTCCCAGATCATTGAATAAAAAGGAGATCGATCAAATAACAGGTTCACCTGATTTAACAGAATTTGATGTTTATTTATTCAAAGAAGGTAAGCATTTTGACTTATACAACAAGCTTGGTGCACATTTGGTAAAGCACGAAGGCAAAGACAAAGTGCGTTTTGCCGTTTGGGCTCCAAATGCAAAGTTGGTTACGGTTATGGGCGACTTCAATGGTTGGAGTAAAGACAGCCACCAATTGTATCCCAGGCTTGATGAATCGGGAATTTGGGAAGGCTATTTTGAGAATGTAAAAAAAGGCATGTTGTATAAATATCACATCGAATCACAACACAACAACTACAAAGTTGACAAAACCGATCCTTTTGCCAACTATAACGAAATTGCGCCCAGCACGGCATCCATTGTATGGGATTTGGATTATCAATGGAACGATGCCCAATGGATAAAAGAAAGGGATAAAAAGAATGGTCATGACAGCCCGGTTTCCATTTATGAATTGCATATGGAATCATGGCGGCGGGTTCCTGAAGAGGATAACCGTCCTCTCACCTACCGCGAAATGGCCGTGCAGCTTGTCGATTACATCAAAGAAACAGGTTTCACACATGTTGAGTTCTTACCGGTGATGGAACATCCGTTTAGTGGTTCCTGGGGCTATCAGGTACTTGGATTTTTTGCACCTACAAGCCGTTTTGGAACACCACAGGATTTCATGTATCTAGTTGATACCCTGCACCAGAACGATATCGGTGTAATTCTTGACTGGGTGCCGTCGCACTTCCCGGGAGATGAACACGGTCTGCATTTTTTCGACGGGACATACCTGTATGAACATGAAGATCCCAAACAAGGGTATCACCCTGACTGGAGCAGTTATATTTTCAATTACAGCCGTAACGAGGTACGGGACTTTCTTATCAGCAGTGCTCACTACTGGTTAGATAAATACCACATTGACGGTTTACGGGTGGATGCCGTTGCATCCATACTCTACCTCGACTATTCCAGGAAAGAAGGAGAATGGATTCCCAATGAACATGGAGGTAATGAAAACATCGCGGCCATTGAGTTTATCAGAGATTTGAATATTTCCATTTACGAGCGTTTTCCGGGTGTTCAAACAATCGCTGAAGAATCAACAGCCTGGCCCATGGTTACCCGACCTACATATGCAGGAGGTCTGGGTTTTGGATACAAATGGAACATGGGATGGATGCACGACTCACTTGACTATTTTAGCAAAGACCCGGTACATCGACGCTACCACCACAACCAGATTACATTTAGCATCTGGTATGCTTTTAATGAAAACTTTATGCTGAGCATATCCCATGATGAAGTGGTACATGGAAAAGGCTCGCTTATGAATAAAATGCCCGGTGATGAGTGGCAGAAATTTGCCAACATGAGATTACTCCTTGGCTACATGTATGCGCATCCCGGTAAGAAGCTCTTGTTTATGGGCAGTGAATTCGGCCAATGGAAAGAGTGGAATCACGAAACCAGTCTTGACTGGCATCTCAACGATCTCGACAACCATCAGGGGCTTCTTAAATGGATGAAAGATGTAAATGAGACGTATAAAAAGTACCCGGCTCTTTACGAGGTTGACTTCGAACAACGCGGGTTTAAATGGATTGATGCCAACGACTCAGAAAACAGCATATTAAGTTTTATCCGCTATGATAAAGATAATGCAAATCCGGTTATTGTCATTTGCAATTTCACCCCCATACCGCGGTATAATTATCTCGTTGGTGTACCGGAGGAAGGGTATTGGAATGAAATCCTTAACAGTGATGCAAAAATTTATGGAGGTAGCGGTCATGGAAATTTTGGTGGAACAGAGGCAACACCAGTTGCATACCATAACGAATACCAGTCCATTAATGTAGTATTACCACCGTTGGGTGTAGTAATGCTTACCAAAGAATAAGTTTGTAAAATCATTCACCGCATCGAAAGCGTATAGTCGCACAAATTGAGTGAAATGTATGTAAGAATGCACAAGGGAGCCGGAGATTATTCCAATTTTAATCCGAGTATAGTAACATCGTCAGTTTGTAAATGACTGCCCTTCCATTTTTGAAACTCCAGATCAAAAAGCTCTTTTTGCTTCCTCATGGGTTTATCCTGGAGATCAAGAATAAACTGCTTGAAATTAGAAATGTTGTATTTTTTATTCTCCGGCCCACCAAACTGATCGATATAGCCATCGGAAAACATGTAAATACTGGTGTTTTTGCCATTAAACTCGTGATTGGTAAATAACGTTTCACTTTTATCATTCGCGATATCAGTCAGGAAATGATCGCCGATGGATATTTTGCCTCCGGGTATGGTTTCCAATTCATTGTTTTTTACAACGTAAATAGACTGAATAGCGCCACTGAAAATAACCTTTTTCTTATCCTGTGAAACGAACAATACGGCGGCATCCATGCCATCCTGCACATCATTGTCATTGCCCTTGTGGTTTAACGACTTTGAAATGTCTTCATGCAAATGTTTTAGTATTTCGGCCGGGTTGGTGCATCCATCTGCTTTCACAATTTGATTGAGAAGAGTATTTCCAATCATGGACATAAATGCACCCGGCACACCATGGCCTGTGCAATCAACACTAACCAGAATGTATCCGTTCTGTACTTCGGAAAACCAGTAAAAATCACCACTTACAATATCACGGGGTATAAAATATACGAATACATCGCCAAGTGCTTTTACAAGCTCTGATTCGGGAATTAAAATTGCACCCTGGATTCGTTTTGCATAATTTATGCTATCGGTAATTTGAAGGTTTTTCTGTTCAATTTGCTGCTTTTGTTCGTTTATCGCATCATTTTTTGCCTTGAGCTTTATGTTTGTCTCCATCTTCAGGGCAAAATTTTTATAGAGCAGGAACAATGTCAAAGATAGAAACAACACGGCAAGTGATGATAACAGAATGACAATTTGTTGGGTACGGAGACGATCCGAAAGAGATTTTAATCGTTCGGTCTGAATATCGATCTCCATTTGCTTATCGCGAACAATTAAATTCTTTTGATTAATTTCTTTTATTAGTCTATCCAGTTCATCTTTTCGATCCCGAATATCATTTAACTGATTTTTCACAATCTGCTTTTCATCACTAAGTTGATTTCTGGACTGATAATACAATTCCTGTAACGTAATATCTCCGAGGGCATAAGCTTTAAGTTCATCTGAGATTTTCAATCCGGCTTTTTCAATATGTTCTGTATATATTTGAAATTCGCCAGTTGAGGCGTCAGAGTAGTCAATCATTAAATAAGATTCGTCCTTACCTTTTTCTGTTATTAAAAGGATATTGTCTTTTTTGACATTCTCAAATACTTTATCTATTTTACGATTACGTGATTTACTGATGATGAGCACATGGCAGGGGAAAACGTTTTCAGTATTTGCGAAATGATAAATACTTACAGGAAGATCATTTATTCGTGTATTATTAAGAATGTTTCTCATATATCTTGAAAACACTTCATCCTTGTCAAGCACTCCAACAGAAAAAACTTCTTTGTTCAGTACTTTCTGTGGCCATTCAACATTCATTATGAAAAAAAGCAGATCTTCGGCCATCCGTTTCTCTCCGGCAGATTGCGAATAGGATAAATGTACATGAATAAACAGGTATAATAAAAACCAGGTAATTTTTTTACACATGATCCATCAAATAAACCGTGAATGAAAATTATACTCTTTTTTACAAAGAGTGTTTCGATTAGGTGCACTTATTATTGTTCATGGTTAAAATGTTGTAAATATGGACATTAACAACATTGTTTTGAATTTATTGGCTGAATTGCAGTTTTCTGTTGATAAATACAAGAAAATATTACATAAAAATTTAATTTTTTTATGAAACCAAAACCTGCGACAAACGTAGGGTACAGGGTAAATATTGTGTTAGACAAAAAATATTTTTGCATTTTTTTTAACAAAAACTTGCATCTCAATGATTTTTTTTCATACATTTACATTGCTTTCCTTTAAACGCTAACGGTATTGACGCATAACGGTTCTCGGCTCCGCACTCCCTGCGGAGCTTCCTTTTTTATATACCTCATGTCTTTTTAATCTAACGGGGATGTCTTTTTCCGTATTCGATTTTTTAAAACATTGTTGAGTCCGGTCTAAAAAGCCATACGGCGCAAAAAATTTCAGGTATAATAGAATAAAACCACTGGGATGAAAACCAAAACCCGGTCAACTAATTGAAAGTAAGAATATCTACCTTGTTTTTACGAACAAACGACTGTATGATATAATGGACCTCATGATTATCCTGAAAGGATCGGATGCAGGCATCCAGTTCATTATCATTGGAAACATTGATAAAATTCGGGTCAAAGAATCCAAATCCGCAATAAACACCATTTGCAATTTTAACAACCGATTTTTCATCAGAATGCCTGCCACTATCTATAATAAAGCAATTATTCATTAAAAAAGAAAGGGATTGCAGGGCATCTGAAGCCCTTTTATTATATAGTTCGGTTGGCTCCTCACCTACACAGGCGCCTTTGCATTCGCCCAAACGATGATAAAAGCAGCTTCCTGCTGTTACTTCAAATCCGCATAAATTAGGACATAATTGAAATTTTTGCACCAATGATGAAACATGACTTTTAGCCTCCTTTTTACTGGCATAACAATGAATCGCGCCATTTACACGTTGATCCACGCGTTGTACAGAAAAGCAAACATAACCGTTATCATTAAATGATGTAAACAAACCATAATGAAACATGGTTCGGCGTTGTGCCCTGTTATACAATGGTTTATGCTTTTTTATTTCTTCCGACTCAAGTAATAGCGCGATAAGTTCACTGCCGGTTCTTTCAAAGGATATATCAGCAACATTTGATTTCATTTCCAACGCTTTCCTGGTTGTGCGATTTTGAAAATGAGTCAATACCCGATGGCGTATGTTTTTACTTTTGCCAATGTAAATAATTTCTCCCTGGTCATTATAAAAATAATACACACCTGCTGTTTGGGGAAGGTCTTCAAGAATGTTACGGTCAAATGCATGGTGCAATCCTTTGGATGATAAAATAGCGGTGTTTGTAAGTAAAGCGTTCTTGTTTTGACCGTTGACTTCCAATAAATGCCCGAATAGCTGAACAGTTGCCTGAGCATCGCCTTTGGCCCGGTGTCGACCATTGATATCTATTTTTAAACTTTGACAAAGATTACCCAGACTGTATGATGAATGTCCGGGCAAAAGTTTTTTGCTTAATTTTACCGTGCACAGTTGCTTTCGTTGAAAATGGTATCCAAGTTGTTTAAACTCATTATAAACAAAATTATAGTCAAAAGAAACATTGTGTGCAACGAAAACCCTGCCATCAGTTATTTCAACGATCTTTTTGGCAATTTCATAGAATTTTGGTGAATCGGCAACCATTTCATTGGTAATGCCGGTCAGTTGGGTTATGAAATGAGGAATATTTCGTTCGGGGTTTACAAGGGTGCAGAATTCATCGATTACTTTTTCGCCATCATAAATAAATATTGCTATTTCCGTTATTTTTTCCCTCATCGGGCTGCCTCCGGTCGTTTCAATATCTATAATTGCATACATTGATTTATATTCTCCTTATTCAAATGTAAAAATAGAAGAATATCTTCTTTTTCAGAGAAAAAATACAAACAGTTTCAATAAAACCCAACAATGCCTGAAACCATATCCTGTGTTCAAAAGTATTTCAT
>CAZAMT010000058.1:0-16584 GCA_964486145.1 uncultured Bacteroidales bacterium | reverse complement strand
GGAAATGATTGCCTATCCGGGTCTCCTTGTAGCGGGGACAGGACTTGAACCTGTGACCTTTGGGTTATGAGCCCAACGAGCTACCAACTGCTCCACCCCGCAATATATTTTTTACTATGTTTTTCCTTAATGGGTGCGCAAAGTTAATGTATCTTTACAAAACATCAAACATTATCACCGTTTTTTTATATTTATCCACCTTTTCAATATGTTTAGTATCCATCCACCAAGAATTCTTCCTTATATTTGCTTTAGGTAAACCCTGTACCTGTTTTTACGTTAATGAACATTTAATTAGCTTACGTAATCGTAAATCAGGATTGAAAGACAGTAAATTGCAATGGACAACAAAAAAAAAGATACACGGCTGAAAAACAAATTAAGAAATAAATACCGCCTCATCATTTATAATGATAATACATTCGAGGAGGTGTGGTTCATGAAGCTCTCCAGGCTCAACATCCTGGCATGGGGCGGATCCTCACTTATTTTCTTTATTGTTTTGTTATTTATTTTTATCGCTTATACTCCTGTTCGTGAATTTATACCGGGATACCCCGATGGCAGCATGCGTAGAAATATCATTCTTAATTCATTAAAAGTGGATTCCCTTGAGAGAGAAATCCAGTTGCGCGACCAGTACCTGTTTAACCTTAATGCCATCATTGCCGGTAAAGAGCCTGAGAGTTTCGAAAATGAAATTGATACCTCAGTACGATATGAAAATATCTCTTTTAAGAAATCCCGGTACGATTCCCTTTTCCGTGCACAATTTGAGCAGGAAGAGAAATTCAATGTGGCTGATAAATCTAATTTTCCAAGAAATTCAATTGCGAACGTGCATTTTTTCACTCCGGTAAACGGGATCGTAACAAATTCATTCAAAGACACTGAAAACCACTTCGGAACTGACATTGTTGCCGGTCCAAACGAGGTAGTTAAAGCAACGCTTGACGGAACCATCATACTAACATCATGGACCATTGAAACCGGAAACATCGTTCAGATACAGCATGACAATAACCTAATATCCGTATATAAACACAATGCCGAAATTTTAAAACACATGGGCAACAGAGTTCAGGCAGGCGAACCAATTGCTATTATTGGCAACAGCGGTGAACTTACTACCGGTCCTCACTTGCATTTCGAACTCTGGCATAAAGGCAAACCAGTGAACCCCGAAGAATATATAACGTTTTAAAGAAAGAAAACTGTCTCACCCACAATGAAAAAAAAAATTGCTATTCTTGGTTCTACGGGTTCCATTGGTACACAAACACTTGAGGTAATTGAAAAAAATCCCGATTTATTTAAAGTAACCGTACTTACCGGAAACAATAATGTAGATTTATTGGTTGAGCAAGCCATTAAATACGTTCCTAACCATGTGGTTATTGCCAACCAAAGTAAATACCACGATGTTTCAACCATGCTTTCCAATTACGATATACAGGTTCATTCGGGATGTGAGGCGATTGCTGATATTGTTAAAGATGATCAGATTGACATGGTGCTTACGGCAATGGTTGGTTTTTCCGGTCTGGAGCCAACCATCAATGCCATTCAAACCGGAAAAGACATTGCACTTGCAAACAAAGAAACGCTAGTTGTAGCAGGTGATCTGATAATGGAAATGGCCAAAAAAAATAAAGTTCACATTTATCCCGTTGATTCTGAACATTCAGCCATATTTCAATGTCTTACCGGGGAAGAAAATAACCCGATTGAAAAAATATATTTAACGGCTTCGGGTGGCCCCTTCAAGGATATGGAGTTTGAAAAAATGAAGAAGATTACAATTGAACAGGCACTTAATCATCCCAACTGGTGCATGGGAGCAAAAATTACCATCGATTCAGCTACCTTAATGAACAAAGGGCTGGAATCAATTGAAGCGAAATGGTTGTTCGGGCTTAATCCGGATCAGGTGGATGTGATAGTTCATCCACAAAGCATCATCCATTCTATAGTGCAATTTGAAGACGGCTCCATGAAGGCCCAAATGGGACTTCCTGACATGCGGTTGCCAATTCAATATGCCCTCGGATATCCAAAAAGATTAAAATCTGATTTTCAAAGATTTAACTTTGCTGATTATCCAAGTTTAACTTTTGAGAAGGCCAATACAAAAAAATTTCGTAACCTTGCACTCTCTTTTGTCGCAATGCGAAAAGGAGGAAATATGCCGTGTGCGATGAATGCCGCAAATGAGGTGGTAGTGCAGGCGTTTTTGGAGAAAAAAATCGGCTTCCTGGATATGTCAGATGTTATTGAAAAAGCCATGGATAAAGCAGTTTTCGTTGCTTCTCCGGGACTTGATGATTACCGGGAAACCGATGTGGAAGTGAGAGCATTTACAAATACATTAATTTAAAAGTTGAAATGGAAATATTGATAAAAGCGGCACAATTTTTTTTAAGCCTCTCCATATTAATCATATTACATGAACTCGGACATTTCGTTTTTGCGAAACTGTTCAATACACGCGTAGAGAAATTTTACCTTTTTTTTAACCCCGGATTTTCCATATTTAAATTTAAAAAGGGTGAAACTGAATACGGGATGGGTTGGTTGCCCCTGGGCGGTTACGTGAAAATATCAGGAATGATTGATGAATCGATGGATAAGGAACAAATGAAGCAACCTCCTCAGCCATTTGAATTTCGGTCGAAGCCTGCATGGCAACGGTTGTTAATCATGACCGGTGGTGTTTTGGTGAATTTTCTGCTGGCCATGTTTATTTATTCCATGATGCTGTTTGCCTGGGGTGAACAATATCTACCCGCAGAAAATGCAAAATATGGCATTCATGCTGATTCCGTTGCACTTGAAATGGGGCTGCAACACGGCGATAAAATCGTTTCCGTAGGTGGTGGACAGGTTGATAATTTCAGTTCCATTGCACCGAAAATTTTGCTGGACGATGTACAAACATTGACAGTTGAAAGAAATGGAAATCGGATAGAAATACCGGTCAGGGATGATATCATTGCAAAGCTGATTAAATCACCATCATTTGTTGAACCCCGGTTCCCCTTTTATGTTGATGAGTTTTCAGAAGATGGTGTCGCCAAAGATGCCGGGTTTCAAAAAGGAGATCATATTGTTGGAATCAATGATTCAACGACGCTGTTTTTTGATCAGTTTAAACGGCTGCTTCAAAACTACAAAGGTGAGAAGGTTAATGTGATGGTTGAACGCGATGGAAATACAGTAACCATCCCTGTAACTGTTCCTGAATCGGGTATCCTGGGTATACGTCCAGTAGTGGATTTATCTGAATTTTTCGAGTTAAAAACCGTTGAATACAGTTTCTTCGAATCCTTTCCCGCCGGTATTAAAAAGGGTATAAATACAGTCAGTAGTTATCTGAAACAGTTCAGGTTACTGTTTAAGCCTGAAACCAAAGCCTACGAATCGGTCGGAGGTTTCCTGAAAATTGGCAGTTTTTTCCCCGGTGAATGGAACTGGGTAATATTCTGGAACATGACTGCCTTTCTTTCCATCATCCTGGCAGTAATGAATATTTTACCAATACCAGCCCTTGACGGAGGACACGTAATGTTTCTTTTATACGAAATGGTTACCGGACGTAAGCCCGGTGACAAGTTCCTTGAATATGCCCAGATTGTGGGTATGGTGTTGTTGCTTGCTTTACTTGTTTACGCAAATGGAAATGATATTGTACAGTATTTTTTTAAAAACTGACACAGGCGCACATTTCTAAATTTTTATTTTTAAATTTGTAAATGAACTAAAAAGAAGAATTATGAATCTTTCAATTTTGCTTGGATTTATAGGCCCCGGACAAATCGTTATAATTGTTATTGTTATTTTATTGTTGTTTGGCGGAAAGAAAATTCCGGAACTTATGAAAGGATTGGGCCAGGGTATGAAGGAATTTAAAAAAGCCACAAACGAGGATGAGAAATCATCGGATGAGGACAAGGCTATTGATAAAGAGCAACAAAAAGCCAAAGCTGAATAACGTTATTCTAAAATAGCTTCTATACCTGTTCCGTAGTGGAACAGGTATATTTTTTTAAACCAAAACTATTGCGATACATCGTTATTCTTTTCATATGGTTTATCTCCTATCCCGTGGGCGGACAGTCTTTCCAAAAAGGATCTGATTCCACCATTACTTCCATCAATCAATCTATTATACTGCATCATGATCAGGCTCGTGAAAAAGTTACGGGCACGCACATTTTTGCGGGAGATAATAAAGCTGGCAAACCCATTTTACTTCCATCCCTGCATTACGAATTTAAAATTGCCGAACTGAATGCCAAAACCCCTGTTCACCTCGAATTCAACGATCAGGTGCAGCATTTCATTGAATTATACTTAACCAGGCGATGGAATGAACTACCGGAAATCATTGGTCTCTCTACATACTACTTCCCAATTATTGAGGAGATACTGAACAGGTTTAACCTTCCGCTTGAACTGAAATACATTGCTTTTGTGGAATCAGGATTTGATCCTCTTGCTGTTTCTTCATCAGGCGCCATAGGTCTGTGGCAGTTTAAATACAACAGTGGAAAAATGTTTGATCTGCGAATTGACTCCTACATTGATGAACGCCACGATGCCATTAAATCTACCGAAGCTGCATGCCGGTACTTTCAGTATCTTTACAACACATTTCATGATTGGCAACTGGCCATTGCTGCGTATAACGGTGGACCAGGAGAAATCAGAAATGCCATTCAACGGTCGGGTGGCAAAACCAATTTCTGGGAAATCTCACCGCTCATGGCAGAACAAACACGAAATTACCTGCCCGCGTTCATTGCTGCAAGCTATATTTTTAATAATTATACGGAACATGGAATTAATCCTAAAATGCCACCATTTCAGGCAATACAAACAGAGAAAGTATTCATAAATAAAGAAATCAGTTTCGCGCAGGTCTGTCAATGCATTGATATTACAGTAGATTCACTTCGATGGTTAAACCCAAAATACAAATTAGGAATTATTCCTGAAGCCGGGCATGAGATGGAATTGATACTGCCAATCGCGCTCATACCTGCGTTTATTGCTTCCGAAAATCGGATGTACGGCAATCCCGTTGAAAAGGAAAATTACCATACCATCAAACTAAAAGGAGATCAAACGGATGGTAAAAAAATGATCTTCCATGTTGTGGAAAAAGGAGAATTTTTTCATCTTATAGCTATGAAATACAATTGCACTATTGAAAATATAAAAACATGGAATCAATTGGAATCTAATTTTCTTTATCCCGGACAAAAGTTGAAAATATGGATTGATAAAATGCATTGAACAACATCATCACATTTTTTTTATTTTATAAACACAACAAAAAGAGCATTATGATTAGCATAAAAATAAATACAAGCTTGATTGCAGCATGCATTTTACTTTTAAGTTCATGTAATACATCCACGCAACCATCCTTACCAAACGTTTCAGGCAGTGCGGGAGAAGTAGTAGTTGTTATGGGCAAAGCAAACTGGGATGGTGCCATTGGCGAGGCTTTAAAAGACATATATTTGCGGGAATATTCCATCCTGCCCCAGCCAGAACCATCATTTGATTTAATTCATATTCCTCCGGATGCTTTTAACAATATCTTCAGGCAAAACCGAAATATCATCATGTTAAATATTGAATCATCCATTCCTTCACCAGAAATAAAGATTCAAAATAACGTTTGGGCCAAACCTCAAACAGTAATTCGGCTAAATTCTCCAACAAAAGAAGGCATGGTTAAGCAACTGAATGAAAAATCCGACATGTTGTACAATTTGCTTGAAAATGCTGAAAGAAAACGAATATTACAGGCTTTTAAAAAGAATCTGAATCCTACTGCTCGACAACAGGTTATTGAAAATCATCACATTGCTATTCCTGTACCATATAATTTCACACTTGATGTTGATACAACAAATTTTGTATGGTTATCCAACGAAACCCCTGAGATAAGCCAGGGAATTTTAATTTATCATTATCCGTACACCGATACAGCAACATTTACAAGAAATTATTTAATCAATAAACGCAACCAGTTTTTGCAAAAATATGTTCCCGGCCCTGTAGAAGGCTCATACATGACCACAGAGCTTGATTATCATGTCAGTTTCGAGGAGTTTTCATTGCGGAATGAGAAATACATTGTGGTTATGCGGGGCTTATGGAAAGTGCAAAACGCGTTTATGGGTGGCCCGTTCGTCAGTATTACAACACTCGATGAAAACCGAAACCGGGTAATTACAATGGAAGGTTATGTATACGCACCCCGCAAGGATAAACGAAATTTATTGCGACAATTGGAAGCCATCCTGCTTAATTTTTCAATTACAAAAAAAGGAACTGACAACAATGAGTGATATTGTGAGCATCAACGACATTGAACTGGCAAAATCAAATCTAAATGTAATAAAACAAACAGCCAACCAGGTAATAAAAGATTTTGCCACTTTTAGTATTGATATCCGTTTCCCGGAAAACATTCAGCTTGCTTACAATGAACTATTTGATCAAGTGAATGATTGCATTCAAAATTTATTGCGGAAAAATCCTGAAAAACTCATGTCTCTGCTCTATCGCGTTGACTTAAGCGAGGGCAGTATGAAAACGGCCCGTTCCGCGATTAATAGAAATACAGAAGCAGTTATCATCTCAGAACTTATTCTTCATCGGGAATTACAAAAAGTATTAATCAGAAATTTTTTTTCAGCGAATGATAATCAGAAATAGCCATCCGTTTTTACAACCAGCTCATTTGCCACTGACATTTTAAACCGTTGTGCAGCCCTCAGATGCAGATGAAACCGTAGCAATGTATTTCTTTAACATCCCGGTTTGAGCTTTATATGAAGGTTTATTCCAATTTTTTCTTCGCTTTTCGATTTCCTCGTTGCTAAGATCCACATCAATTCGGTTATTTACGGCATCAATGGTTATCATATCTCCATCCTGGAGAAGACCGATTGTTCCACCTTCCATTGCCTCGGGAGTTATGTGACCCACTACAAATCCATGGGATCCTCCTGAAAAACGTCCATCGGTTATCAGAGCAACATCTTTTCCCAGACCTGAACCCATTACCGCACTGGTAGGTTTGAGCATTTCAGGCATTCCGGGCGCTCCTTTAGGTCCGGAGTATCGAATGACAATAACATCTCCTTTTTTAACCGTGCCGCGAATGCCTTCAATGGCTTTGAATTCATCATCAAACACCCGTGCAGGACCTGTAAAGGCTTCTCCCTCTTTTCCGGTTATTTTTGCCACAGCACCTTCTTCGGCAAGGTTACCAAACAAAATCTGAATGTGTCCGCGTTTCTTCATGGGATCTCTGAATGGTCGGATAATTTTTTGGCCCTTCTCCAAATCGGCTATTTCTTCCAGGTTTTCACCAAGTGTTTTCCCGGTTACCGTTAAATTGTTACCATTCAGAAAGCCTTCCTTCAGCAATAATTTCATTACAGCGGGTATTCCTCCGGCATTGTGAAGATCCTCCATGAGGTATTTACCACTGGGTTTTAAATCGGCAATATATGGTGTTTTATTGCTTATTTCCTGGAAATCATTAATGGATAAGTTGATATTCACAGATTTTGCCATGGCAATCAGGTGTAATACAGCATTCGTTGATCCTCCGAGCGTCATGATAAGGGTTATGGCATTCTCAAAGGCCTTTTTGTTCATGATATCTTTTGGTTTTATATCTTTTTCCAGAAGGTTTTTAATTGCATTACCGATTTGTATGCATTCCAAACCTTTTTGCTTACTTGCGGCTGGATTGGATGAAGAATAAGGGAGGCTCATACCCAGACATTCGATGGCCGATGCCATCGTATTCGCGGTGTACATACCTCCACATGCACCCGGTCCCGGAATACTGTTTTTGATAATTCCTTTATAATCTTCTTCGCTTATCGTGCCCCGCATTTTTGCGCCGTATGCTTCAAACGCTGATACAATATCAAGTTCTTTGTCTTTCCAACGCCCTTTTTTAATGGTTCCACCATAAACGAGTATGGATGGCCGATTGAGCCTGCCAAGCGCAATCATTGCACCCGGCATGTTCTTATCACACCCAACAATGGGAACAACAGCATCATAAAACTGAGCATTTACAACGGTTTCAATGGAATCCGCAATAATTTCACGGGAAGGTAACGAATATTTCATTCCTTCGGTACCATTCGAGATGCCATCACTTACGCCAATGGTGTGAAAAATAAGTCCGTAGAGCCCATCAATTTCATCGATGCCTTTTTTGACTTCTTCCGCAAGACCATTTAGATGCATGTTGCATGGATTTCCCTGAAAGCCGGTGCTTACAATACCTACCTGGGCTTTCTTTAAATCGTTTTCTTTCATTCCAATACCATAGAGCATTGCCTGTGCTGCAGGAAGACTTTCATCCTGGGTAATCTTACCACTGTATTTGTTAAGTTTTTTGTCCATGTGATAAAAATGTTAATGTGCTTATCAATGTTGTTGAGAAATAACATAGAAAAGGTGATAATTGTTGAGTGTGGTTAAAATGAAAAAAAACAGGAAATAAAAAAAGCTGCTCAAACATTGAACAGCTTTTCATTGGATATTATATTATACGCTGGATCAGAGTTTCTTTTGAATCTTAATTTCACGGAATGATTCCACGATGTCACCAACTTTGATATCATTAAAATTGGCAATGTTCAATCCGCATTCCAGGCCGCTAACCACTTCTTTCGCATCGTCTTTAAACCGTTTCAGAGATCCCAGTTCTCCGGTGTAAACAACGATACCATCGCGAATCACCCTGACTTTATTGTCACGGTTAATTTTACCTTCTCTCACCATACAACCGGCAATGGTGCCAACCTTGGTGATTTTAAATGTTTCCCTGATTTCAGCGGTTCCGGTAATTTCTTCCTTAATTTCAGGGGACAACATACCCTCCATTGCTGATTTCAGATCTTCAATGGCATCATAAATGATGGAATACAGACGAATGTCAATTTCTTCTTTCTCAGCCAGTTTTCGTGCACTCAGTGATGGCCTTACCTGGAATCCAAGAATTATGGCATCCGATGCTGCTGCTAACAAAACATCACTTTCTGATATCTGTCCTACTGCTTTGTGTTTGACATTCACCTGGATTTCCTCTGTAGATAGTTTTATCAGAGAGTCAGCCAATGCTTCAACGGAACCATCCACATCACCTTTCACAATAAGGTTAAGTTCCTGGAAATTACCGATGGCTATTCTTCTGCCAATTTCATCCAGGGTAATGTGTTTTTGTGTTCGCAAGCCCTGTTCACGTTGAAGCTGTTCGCGCTTGTTTGCTACTTCTTTTGCTTCACGGTCGTTTTCCATCACGTTGAACCGGTCACCTGCCTGCGGTGCCCCGTTTAAACCAAGAATTACAACGGGCATTGCCGGACCAGCTTCATCAATTCGCATCCCTCGTTCATTAAACATAGCTTTTACGTGCCCCATATGGGTTCCGGCAAGAACAATATCTCCTACATTCAGTGTTCCTGCTTCAACAAGCATGGTAGCTGTGTACCCCCTACCTTTATCCAGGGATGATTCAATGACTGTACCGACAGCTTTTCTGTTTGGATTGGCTTTCAGTTCGAGCAATTCTGCTTCTAACAACACCTTTTCAAGAAGGTCATCGATGTTTAAGCCATTTTTTGCTGATATTTCCTGAGACTGGTATTTACCACCCCAGTCTTCAACCAGGTAATTCATGTTGGCCAGTTCTTCTTTGATTTTTTCGGTATTGGCCGTTGGTTTGTCGATTTTATTTATTGCGAAAACGATGGGCACACCTGCTGCTGAAGCGTGGTTAATCGCTTCCACGGTTTGGGGCATTACCCCGTCATCTGCTGCAACTACAATGATTGCAACATCCGTGATCTGGGCACCCCTTGCACGCATCGCCGTAAATGCCTCATGCCCCGGAGTATCAAGAAATGTCATTTGCCTGCCGTCATCAAGGGTTACATTGTAAGCCCCAATGTGCTGTGTGATGCCCCCGGCTTCACCAGCAATAACATTGGCATGCCGCACATAGTCAAGTAGTTTCGTTTTACCGTGGTCAACATGTCCCATTACCGTTACAATGGGTGGTCTTGGTTCAAGGTCTTCAGGTACATCTTCCTCCTCAACCAAACCATCGGATAGATCTTCACTTGAGAACTCGACCTTATAACCGAACTCATCGGCAACCAGCGACATGGTTTCAGCATCGAGCCGTTGGTTGATGGAAACGAACAAGCCCAAATTCATGCAGGTGGAAATTATCTCATTTACAGCAACATCCATCATTGAGGCCAGTTCATTCACTGAAACAAATTCGGTAACACTGAGAACATTCTTTTCGTCCTGTTTCTTCTGTTCCTGCTCCTCCAGTTCCTGACGAATAGCATCCCGTTTCTCACGACGGTATTTTGAACCTTTTGATTTTGAACCTTTTGTAGTTAACCGAGCGAGTGTATCCTTGATTTGTTTTTGAACATCTTCTTCACTTACCTCCTGGCGATAGGATCGTTTCTTCTTAAGTTTTTTATCACTTTTATAATCTCCTTTTTTGCCTCCTTTACGATCGTCATCTTTTAAATCAACCCGCTCCTTATCTTTTCGGATTCTTTTTCTTTTCTTCTTTTTATCTTTGTCATCAAAATCATCCGAAGATGATGCCACTGGTTTCTTTCTATCGGGCAATTTGATTTTTCCGACCACCGTTGGCCCCGAAAGTTTTTCAACATCTGTTTGAATTTCTTCGGTACCTTTTTTCTCATCTTCAGGTAATCCCGCCTGTTTCTCTGTTTTTTTGGTTTGTTTATCCTTTGTTTTTTCTTTGCGGGCTACCTTTTCTTTTCTTTCTTTTTCTCGTTCTGCCCGACTTTTCTTCTTCGGTCTGGTCCGCTGGTTCATTGATTCAAGATCAATTTTTCCAACGACGGTTGGACCATTTATTTTTTCAATTTTTGTTTCAATAAATTTCTGTTCCTCCTCGTCATCGAAGTCATCCATTATTTCTTCTTCATCAAACTTGATGACTTCTTCCTCTTCAACTTCCTCTTTTTCGCTAATCTCCCCAGTGTTAGTTTCGGATGCTAAAACTTCTTCAACAGGTTCTTCTTCTTTTTCAACTTTAACACCGTGGTCTTCTTTTTTCATTTCCTCAACGGGAACATCTTCCGCAGGCTTTTCTTCAGCCGGTTTTTCTGTTTTAGCTTTCGCCTCTTCAATCTCAGGCTCTTTGGTATCTTTCACTGATTTTTTCCGTGTAATGGAGTCGATATCAATTTTACCTACCACCTTGATGTTATCTTTCATTTTTGTTTTGGCAGGCTCCTCCACAGGTTTGTCAGCCCTGAGATCCTTTACAAAAACTTCATCATCACTGCTTTCATCCTGTTCCTCTTCTTCCCCGTGTTCCATGACATCGTTGATGGAAACCGGTCCTTTTTGGTCTCTGATGTTTCTGAGACTAACTCTCTCGGATTCTTTTTTTGCGGAAATGTCTGAGCTGTATTCTTTTACAAGAATGTCATAAAGATCGGACGAAATCTTAGTATTGGGATTCGATTCAACATCGTGTCCCTTTTTATGAAGAAAATCCACGATTGTGGATATTCCAACATTAAATTCCCTTGCTATTTTACTAAGCCTTGTCCCTTTGTTTAATGCCATATATAAAACCTCACAAATTTAACTCTTCTCAGAAAATTGTGCTAAGATATAATAATATCAAGCAATTATTCAAATTCTGCTTTAAGAATTTTAATTACATCCTCGATGGTTTCCTGCTCTAAGTCAGTGCGCTTTACGAGATCCGAAACGGATAATTCAAGCACACTTTTGGCAGTATCACAACCAATCGCTTTCAGCTCATCAATTACCCAATCTTCAATTTCGTCAACAAATTCATCGAGGTTTACGTCTTCATCATCTTCTTCAGCTTCACGATAAACATCAATTTCATAACCAGTCAACTGGCTGGCAAGTTTAATATTAAGCCCTCCTTTACCAATGGCCAATGAAACCTCATTTGGTTTTAAATACACCTCAGCCGTTTTGTTTTCGTCATCTATTTTAGTTGATGTAATTTTTGCCGGGCTTAAGGATCGCTGAATATACAGTTGAAGGTTATTGGTGAAATTAATAACATCAATATTTTCATTTTTCAATTCCCTTACTATTCCATGAATTCTCGAACCTTTCATTCCAACGCACGCACCCACGGGATCAATTCTTTCATCGTAAGATTCCACTGCTACTTTGGCGCGTTCACCAGGCACTCTTACAATTTTTTTTATGGTAATAAGTCCGTCAAAGATTTCCGGAACTTCCAGTTCAAACAACCGCTCTAAAAATACAGGAGAGGTTCTTGAAAGGACAATAAGTGGATTGTTGTTGCGCATTTCAACCTTATAAACAACTGCCCTGATGGTATCCCCTTTCCTAAAATAATCTGATGGGATCTGCTCCGATTTTGGCATAATCAGCTCATTGCCTTCATCATCAAGAACAAGTATTTCTCTTTTCCAGACCTGATACACTTCACCGGTCACTATTTCACCAATTCGGTCTTTATATTTATCGTAAACATTTCCCTTTTCCAGTTCAAGGATTTTTGAAGTCAGGTTTTGGCGCAACGCCAACACGGCCCTTCTTCCAAAGTCGATCAACTTAACTTCATCTGTTACATCCTCGCCAACAACGTAATCTTCATCTATCAGTTGTGCTTCCGAAATTCCTATTTGCAAATTCGTATCTTCAACTTCATCATCTTCAACAACTTCCCGGTTACGCCAAATTTCGAAATCACCTTTATCAATGTTGATGATGATATCAAAATTTTCATCCGTTCCATACATTTTATTCAACATGCTTCGGAAAACATCCTCAAGCACTTTCATCATGGTAGCCCTGTCAATGCTTTTGAGCTCTTTAAACTCCGAAAATGTATCAATCAAATTTAAATTTTCCATATCTCTTCATTATAGTAATATACGTACCCTCTTATTTAAAAGAGATTACAACGTTTGTTTTTTGAATTTCATTGAATGAAATACTAATAATTTTAGTTACTGTTTTCTTTTTTTTACTACCTTCTTTTTTCACTTTCATGGTTTCTTCCAGCACAATGTTATCATCCTTTACTTCCAATAATTTACCTTTATGCTTTGCATCGTCATTTGTAATTACGTCAACTACTCTGCCTGTATTTTTTATGTACTGTTCCCTGATTTTCAGAGGCTCACTCGCTCCGGGTGATGAAACTTCCAAATCAAAATCTTCCTCATCACGATTTAACCGATGCTCAACAAACCGACTCACTTCAACACAATCCTGAATGGATAATCCATCCAGTTTATCAATAAGAATTTTAATTTTATTACCCTTACTCACCGAATAATCAACCAGAAAAGCTTGCTTTTCGGTTAAAATTACGTCCAACAACTCATGTATTCTTTCTTTCGAAATCATATGTTGCGATTATGTCCAATAAAATAGGGGACATTGGTCCCCTATATTGTTTCATTCCCTTCATTCAGGTTGCAAAGCTATGAATAATAGTTTAATATGCAAGGGGCTTGCATGTATTATTTAATTTGTGGAAAAATGATATTACTTTTGTCAACTTGTTGTTGAACCTTTACAATAACTCTTATTGATTAACAAACGCAAAATAATAAATGACCCTGTTTACGGATTTATACATATTAAATCCGATCTCTTGTTTGATTTGATTCAACATCCATATTTTCAGAGGTTAAGAAGAATCAGACAGTTGGGTTTAACCTATCTGGTCTATCCCGGGGCCAACCATACCCGATTTCAACATGCCATAGGGGCCATGCATTTGATGCAACTTGCCCTGGATACCATCAAATCGAAAGGACATGAGATTACCAACGAAGAAGCTGAAGCTGCGCAGGCAGCTATTTTGCTGCATGACATTGGTCATGGTCCTTTCTCCCATGCCCTTGAGCAGGTGCTCATCGAAAACAAAACACATGAAGATATTTCACTCCTGTATATGAAGCAGTTGAATGAGGAATTTGACGGTAAACTGGAGCTCGCCATAAAAATATTTGAAAATAAGTACCATAAACTTTTTCTTCACCAGTTGGTTTCCAGTCAACTGGATATGGATCGCCTGGATTATCTGCGCAGGGATAGCTTTTTTACTGGTGTTTCTGAGGGTGTTATCGGATCCGATCGGATCATTAAAATGCTAAACGTGGTTGATGACAACCTGGTAATTGAGGTAAAAGGTATCTATTCGATTGAAAAATTTTTAATCGCCCGGCGACTGATGTACTGGCAGGTTTACCTGCACAAAACAGTAATTTCTGCCGAAAATCTTGTTGTAAATTTACTGAGAAAGGCCAGGGAACTCTTTGTGCAAGGAGAAAAACTGCCCGCAACGCCAGCGCTGCAATATTTTATGATAAACGATAAAAATGGTTACGGTTTAAATTCGGTGAAATCCGGTGAAATCAATCAATGGTTGGAATATTATTCCATACTTGATGATGATGATATTTTTTCATCTGCAAAAATGTGGATGCAGCATGATCATCCGGCATTATCATTTTTAGCTTCCAACCTTATGAACAGGAAATTATATAAAATCGAACTTCAGAAAGAACCGTTTTCCCCTGACAAGGTATCTGAATTTAAGAACAACCTACTGAAAAAATATCCGGAACTGAAAAACGACCTTAACTATTTTGTTTTTGCCAATAGCACTTATAGCAGTACATATGATTACCGGGCAGAAAAAATCCACGTTTTATTAAAAAACAATACGCTCGTAGACGTGTCTGAAGCATCGGACATGTTAGATTTACAAAAAATTTCAAAAATTATAAAAAAACATTTTCTCTGTTATCCGGAGATTTGTAGATATTTATAAATGATTAAAACACACAACATATGGAATTCACAGCACAAGTAATTTCAGATTTTTTGAAGGGCGAAATTGATGGGGACCCCAACGTTCGTGTCACGATGGTTGCAAAAATTGAAGAAGCAAAAGAAGGTACGCTGGCATTTTTGGCCAATCCCAAGTATTCAAAATATTTGTATGAAACAAATGCATCCATTGTATTAATTAACAAAGATTTTGATGTAAAAGAAAAGGTAAAACCAACGCTTATCCGTGTGGAAAATGCGTACCAGGCGTTTGCCTCACTTTTACAAATGTATGAGCAGGCGAAACCCAAAAAACAAGGTATTGATGATAAAGTGAGTATTGCTGCTTCCGCAAGCATTGGTGAGAATGTGTATCTTGGAGCTTTTTCATCGATTGGAGAAAATGTTCGCATTGGTAACGATGTAAAAATTTATCCGAACTGTACCATTGGTGATAATGCTGTAATTGGAGATGGAACAATCATCCATGCTGGTGTTAGTATCTATCATGAGTGCAGAATTGGTGCAAGGTGCATCTTACATTCGGGCACTATTATTGGCAGTGATGGATTTGGTTTTGCACCGCAGGATTCAGCCGATTACCAGAAAATTCCTCAGGTTGGTAACGTGATTATCGAAGATGATGTGGAAATTGGTGCAAATGTAACCGTTGACAGGGCTACCATGGGTTCAACCATTATCAGGAAAGGTGTGAAAATTGATAACCTCGTGCAAATTGCCCATAATGTGGAAATTGGTGAAAATACTGTTATTGTTGCGCAAGTAGGTATCGCAGGTTCAACAAAAATTGGTAATAACTGCATGATTGCCGGACAGGTTGGAATCGTAGGCCATATTTCTATTGGTGACAATGTAAAAATTGCTGCCCAGTCCGGTGTATCAAATAATGTAAAAGATAATGAAATCATTCTGGGTTCACCCGGAATGAACATCGGAGATGCACGTAAGTCCATTGCCATTTACAGGCAACTACCGAAACTTCGGCTTCAAATTATTGAACTTCAAAAAGTAGTTGAACAATTAAAAAGTAGTAAATAACCGCAAGAAATCTGATTTATTAAGAGTTAATTGTCTTTATTTTTTACATTCCGGTAACATGGCATTTATCTTTTTTTTATAACTTGCGCCCTTTTATAAAAAATACAACATATAATATTACGAAAATGTCTGATAAACAAACAACGATAGCGAAACCCGTTACATTAAAAGGAAAAGGGTTACATACCGGTTTGCAGGTGGAAATAACATTTAAGCCCGCTCCTGAGAACCATGGATTTAAGTTTCAACGTGTTGATTTGGAAGAAAAGCCTGTGGTTCGGGCGATTGCCGAAAATGTCACTGAAACATCAAGGGGCACAACAATTGTTGAAAATGGTGTAAAAATTGCCACTATCGAACACGTTATGGCATCATTAAGCGGCGTGGGAATTGACAATGTTCTGATTGAAATAAATGCCCCCGAGGCTCCCATTATTGATGGAAGTTCGAAGTATTTCACAGAGGCCCTCAAAGAAGCAGGAACTGTTGAGCAAAATGCAGATCGCGACTATTTTGTTGTTAAAGAAACCATTTTATATAAAAACGAAGAAAAAGGAATAGAGATTATCATTTTTCCTGAAGATAAATTCACAGTTGACGTTTTGATTGACT
>CAZAMT010000057.1:0-16804 GCA_964486145.1 uncultured Bacteroidales bacterium | reverse complement strand
TAGGCGGAAAAGCGCTACTTCACTTCGTTCGTACCGCTCAACTTAGGTTGTAAAGAGGGCAAACAGCATGTCCTCTTTTTTTGGCTTCATTGGTTTTTTTGGGAAATGCTTTATTAGAGAAAACATCACAATCGTATGTTTCGAATATATTTATATGCATCTTTTATTTTAGTTTACAGGCTGATTCTGCCTGATTCAGGTCAATTGCATGCACAAAAGGATCCTGGTGAAAGCAAATCACCAACCATTCAATCTTTGATGTTTTCCATTGATTATTCGAGTAATACCGGATTGTTTGGTCTTTATAACACCGAAATAAAACAACCTTCATTTACACCTTCTGTCTCGTTTTTCTCAAAACATGGCTTTGATATCAGCGCAATGGTTTTTTATATGGGAAATTCGGATGCCGATTATACCAATTCAACTGTTCAGGTAGATGCCATGGCTGGTTATACATTCAATGTTGGGAAATATTTTACCATTTATCCGAATTACAGCCACTTTTTTCATGATAAAGCTTCAAGTTCATTAAAATCATCATACACCGATAACCTGCAAGTTGATTTTACATTTGAATATAAGTTTTTTATGTCTGCTTTCACAGGTAATTATCTTATTGGTAAAGAAAACAATACTCCCATTGTGTCTTTTCAAAACTTTTTTCTCATCGACAAGGAAGAATTTATTTTCAACAAATTGTACGTTGCTGTTCAGCCGGGTTTTGATATATCCTGGAGCAACCGGAAATATTATAAAAATTATGTGTACGATTTTATTACGAGCAGTGACGAAAACAAACAGAAATATTTTCAGTCACACCCGAGATTCGCGTTTCTATATGAAAAGGCTAAAAAAGAATATCCGCGTCTTGATGAAAACTTAATCATCCAACTTTTAACGGCGCGCAATATCTCTGTGGAAGAAGAATTTAAATTGGCATCCGTTGCATTTATCCTGCCTGTTTATTTAATGTTTGGAGATTTTTCAGTAAATGCAAGCGCTTCGTATTACAAACCAATGAATGTATCCGAATACTTAGATGATTCCGGACAGCTATATTTCAATATCGGGTTGGCATACATTTTAAGCTGGTGAATATACCTGGATCATGTAAAGATTGTCACTACCCCTTAACCATCATGTGATTTTATTAACAGCTACCGGCATAATTCCTTGAAATAAGTTCCGGCTTCCTCATCACCCAGATCCCTTGATTTTTCCAAATCAAGGCAAGCTGCTTCATTAAGCTCAAGATAAAACTGCGCAATGGCTCTGTTGAAATAATAATCAGGAATGTTATCAACAAGCTTTATTGCCTGGTTGTAATCAACAATGGCTTCTTCGAATTTGTTAAGATTGAAATTTGCATTTCCCCTGTCGTAGTAACCATCCGCATAATCGGGTTTGTAAGACAGCCCCTTGTTAAAATCAGCAACAGCCTCATTGTATTTATTCAATTTAAACCACGCGTTTCCCCGATCAAAATAACTATCATAAAAGGAAGGATCAAGCGCTAATGATTTGGAAAAATCTTCAATGGCATCATCGTACATTTGCAATTCGTAATACGAATTTCCACGATTGTAATAAGCTTCAATAAACGTGGGTTCTTTTTCGATAGCACGCGAATAATCTTCAATGGCTTCCGTAAAATTCAATAATTCAAATTTCGCATTTCCCCGATAGTAATATACATCCGGATTGTTTTCGTCCGCGTTCAAAACTATATTGTACACCTCAATAGCCTCTTTATACTTTCCATTGTCATGCAAGGTCAATCCTTCTGCAATCAAATCATTTACCTGATGTTGAGATTTTACAGGAACGATAAACATCAAAAAAACAGCGATGGTAGATATATTTTTAAACATAAATTTTCGTTTTATGATTTTATTATCGGCGAAGATTTCGTTTTCGTTGTTGCTGAATCATCCGCTGCCTTACAGCGCGTCGCTGTTGAATCAATCTCCGCTGCTGTTGCATAGATCTTTGACCTTTTCTCAACTGTTGCAGTCGTTTTTTAGCAAGTTCTTTTCGCAACATCATGGTTCTGCTTTTTCGAAGTTCCATGCGCTGTCGATTGTTTGTCATGCGCACTGCTGCGTATTCCCTGCTGTTTGGTTTCAATGACAAATTGCTTTTGTCAATTTTTATTGATGCCGGAACGTTTTCCTGGGCCATACAAAGCCCGGAGATTCCTGATATCAATAAAGTAATGATTATCAATTTCTTCATTCTTCAATATTTATAATGATTTATCAACTAATGTTATTCTTTTGATGATTTTTTCTTCCAAAGGTTTAATTCAATTTGTTTTTTTATATAAAAATCAAGTCTATCTTCAACTATCTTACAAAAATTGCTTAATTTGTTCTGTAAATTTATAAATTGGCTAAAATTTTTTATAATATTTCATATGTTTAAAAATACTGTAGTATTCGTTGTTTTTTATTTGGTATTATCAAGTTGTTCACAAAGCAGCAGCGATGCTGATAAAAATGCTGATGTTCAAACTGAAAGTCAACATGTGGAGAAAAAAAGCCATACAAAAGAAAATTCAGATTCACTCGTAACAAATAATCCTTCAGAAAAAAATGAAGACATGGTTTATTTTGAAGGAGGGCCTATCATCATTGGTTCCAATGATCAAATGCCCAATGAGTCACCAGCTTTTGAAACCAAAATAGAACCTTTTTTTCTGGATAAGCACCTGGTTACCGTTGCAAGGTTCCGAAAATTCATTGAAGCAACCAGTTACGTTACCGAGGCTGAAAAGTTCGGTGATTCCGGAGTATATAATCTTAACGAGGGTAAATGGGAACTGTTAAAAGGAACTACATGGGAATATCCGCTTGGGCCTGACAAGCCGGCAGCAAAGGATGATCATCCGGTAACACAGGTGAGTTGGAATGATGCTGTAGCCTATTGTGAATGGGCAGGACTGCGGCTGCCTACCGAATTTGAATGGGAATATGCTGCTCGTGGAGGGAAAAATAGCGGAGAGAAGTTTAGCTGGGGAAATGAAGTTTTTATGAATGGCAGGTTTATGGCTAATGTTTGGCAAGGCGATTTATCAACTGAGCAGGGTGCAGATGGCTTTGTTTTTACATCACCTGTCGGACATTATGGCGAAACAGATTCGGGCCTCACAGATATGGGCGGAAATGTTTGGGAGTGGTGTCAAAACACCTATAAACCTTATCCAGGAGGTAAACCGTTCAGGATAAACCCAAATATAAAAACCATTCGCGGGGGGTCATTTTTTTATGATCAAGCCGGTGAGTTAAGCTACACGGTTTCATTTAGGGGACAAAATTCAATCGAAACATCCTTGTTTAATGCAGGATTCAGATGCGCTAAAAGTGGTAATTAGTAATATAAATTCAAACGAATCTTTTAAAATTATGAAAACACAACTTCCATTTCTTACATTCTTGCTATTCGCGTTTATTGCAATTTCTTGTCAAAACAAAGGCAATCAGGAAATAATTGCTTCAGATGAAACCGATTCACTCATTTATCTTTTCAATGGAGAAGATTTAAGCGGACTTGAAATTTTTATTGAAGACACTGCCTACAATAAGGATTCTGTTTGGCAGGTAGTGGATGGTAAATTGTATACCACAGGAATGCCATTTGGTTATATTCGCACGGTTGAAACATTTGAAAATTACGAACTCGTTGTGGAATGGCGGTGGACAGAAGAACCAAAAAACAGCGGTGTTTTGTTGCATATGCAGGGAGAAGACAAACTGTGGCCTACATGTATTGAGGCTCAGCTTATGAGTGGTAAAGCCGGCGATTTTGTAGCCATGGGCGATGCCACATTTAAAGAAAGAATCGATACTACATCCAGGGTAGTAGCGAAATTCGAAGATTCAAGTGAAAATGCTGCCGGACAGTGGAACAAATATGAAATCACCTGTCAGGATAATTCTATATCACTGATTGTTAACGGAGTATATCAAAACAAAGCTACACAAACAACCATCAATTCGGGTAAAATTGGCCTGCAAAGTGAAGGCGGACCCATGGAATTCCGGAATTTCTACCTGAAGAAACTATAAATATTATTTGGAGGATATTCACTAATAACGGGATATTCTCCTTTTTTTATATCTCATTCAGCAGTTTAGCGAAATGCTCGTTTGGATCGGTTTGATTTCCATTGATACAAAATTCAGATTTCAGTCCATGCACAAAATACATATCTACTTTCCCAATGTTTTTTGCTTCAATTTTGCCGCGGTAGGTGCAATCAAAGAAATCTTTGACATATTCGTACGTTGATTCCGAAATATTGACCATCCCGGCATGGCCGGCCGACTCCATCCTGCTGGCAATATTAACGGTTTGTCCCCAGATGTCGTAGGCAAATTTTTGTTCACCAACAATTCCAGCTATAACCGGGCCGGTGTGAATTCCGAGCCTGAGTTCCCAAAATGGCTTGTTGGCCAGTTTTTTTTGCACATTGATTTCATTTATGAAATGTTGGATTTTTATACCAGCCAGAACTGCATCAATAGGATTGCTTTTGTTTCGAAGTGGAAGACCCCCGGCGCACATATACGCATCACCAACGGTTTTAATTTTTTCAAGATAATGTTTGTTTATAATTTCATCGAAATGCGTAAAATAGGAGTCCAAAATTTCAACGAGTTGATTAGGTTCCAGCGTTAAGCTGCTTCTTGAAAAGTCTTTAAAATCAGCAAATAATACGGACACCATCCGGTAATTTTTCGGCTTTGCATTGCCTTTGTTTTTTAGTTGATAAGCAATTTCATATGGTAAAATGTTTCGGAGAAGATCATCTACCTTTTGTTTTTCTTTTTCAAGTGCCTCGTTTTTTGAGTTAATTTCAACTTTTTGCCGTTCAAGTTTCGAATTTGCTTTACCGAGGTACCGGGTAAGCATTCGAAGTTTTTTGTTCTTTTTACTTAATTCTTCTTCTTTGGTTTTGAGCTCCGTGATATCTGTTTCAAGAGCAATTATTTTAGAAACCTGTCCATTTTTATTCTGAATCGGTGTAAGGGATATATGTAGCCATTTTATTGTTGACGAAGCTGTTTCAAATTTTGTAGCAAAATGAATATCCTCGTTTTTATCGATGCATGTTTGAAATGATTTCTTAAAATTTGAGTATGAAGGATATAAAAGAATATTTCCACCATATAAGTTGATACACTCATTCAAACTACACCCATGGATGTATTTAAACCCTTCGTTGGCCCATTCAATGAACCCTTCGGGTGAAATAATAATAAACGAGTGCGGTGTTTTGTCTGCAACAAGCGCAAGTTTTTGTAATTCATTTATTTGTGACTCAATTTTTTTATTTTGCTCATGAATTGTTCTTACCGACTGGCTCAGGTGCAATGCCGATTTTAGTCTTGCACGAAGTTCAACGGCATTTACGGGCTTTTTAATGAAGTCTGATGCTCCTGCTTCAAATGCTTCCTGCACATGTTCTGGCATGGTGTAAGCCGTAACCATAATGACTGGTATATTGGCAGTTGATGGCGTTTGTTTCAATTTACGTAAGGCATCAATTCCCGACAAAACAGGCATTTCCCAATCCATGAGAATGATGTGTGGCAAGTCCGTTACGGCAAGTTGAAAAGCCTGCTCTCCGTTTTCAGCTGTTAGTATCCGATATTCCTGTTCATCGTACTTTAATATGTTGATGATTAAATTCAGATTCACCTGAATGTCATCTACCACCAATACCTTCGCCTCCATTTAATGACTCCTACAATTCCATTAATTAAATGTATCAATTAGATGTACTCAATTCTCAGAAATGAATATACGGAGCATTTGAAAGTTATGTTTATATTTTTTTATACCATAAAAAACCGGCACATCAAAAAAATTCAGAAATACCGGTTTTTGAATTGGTTTCTATCAATACCAAAACTCTAACCATCAAAGAAAGTTGCATTATCCAAACTGAGCGATGGTTTTCTTGATAATTTCCAATGATTCATAAATTTGTTGCTCATTAATGACCAGCGGTGGAGCGAAGCGAATGATATGCTGATGTGTTGGTTTTGCCAAAAGCCCGTTTTCTTTCATAGCAACGCAAACATCCCATGCGGTTTTATTGTTTTTTGGTTTAATTACAATGGCATTCAACAAACCTTTACCTCTCACAAGTTCAATCATATCTGACCGGATTTCATTCAACCCTTTTCGAAATATCTCACCCAGTTTGGTAGCATTATCTGCAAGGTTTTCGTCTTTAATAACTTTTAATGCAGCAATAGCCACTTTTGCTGCCACAGGATTCCCTCCATAAGTTGATCCATGCTCCCCGGGCTTGATACAAAGCATGATGTCATTATCAGCCAACACTGCCGATACGGGATAAACCCCACCTGATAAAGCCTTGCCAAGGATGAGTATATCCGGTCTGACGCCCTCGTGGTCACAAGCCAACATTTTACCGGTGCGTGCAATACCGGTTTGCACCTCATCAGCGATGAACAACACGTTTTTTTGGTTACACAATTCGTATGCTTGTTTCAAAAATCCATCATCGGGAACATACACCCCTGCTTCGCCCTGAATGGGTTCAACTAAAAATCCGGCTACATTCGGATCTTCAAGCTCCTTTTTCAACGAATCAATGTCATTGTAAGGAACAATGGTAAAACCGGGAGTATACGGGCCATACCCTTTATATGAATCTGGATCCGTAGACATTGAAATTATCGTTATGGTTCGCCCATGAAAATTTCCTTCGCAAACGATAATCTTTGCCTGATTTTCAGGGATTCCTTTCTTTTCGTATGCCCATTTCCGGCAAAGTTTCAACGCGGTTTCATCTCCTTCTGCCCCACTATTCATGGGTAAAACCTTGTCATATCCAAAATAATCGGTTACATATTCTTCAAATTCACCCAAACTACTATTAAAAAAAGCACGGGAAGTAAGTGTGAGTTTCTTTGATTGTTCGGTTAGTGCACCAATAATAGATGGATGGCAGTGCCCTTGATTAACAGCGGAATACGCGCTCAGAAAATCAAAGTACTTTTTCCCTTCAACATCCCATACATAAACACCTTCCCCTTTGTCTAACACCACAGGCAATGGATGGTAATTGTGCGCGCCAAACTTTTCTTCTCTTTCAATGTACTGCTGGCTTGTCATATTTGTCATTTTATCTATGAATTATTTAAATTACAATTAAACGCATATTTATACATTATTTGAGTATAAAGATACAAAATGAATTACGTTAAAACCATGTTATTTATCATAAATTTCAATGTTGTAATATGCATAACATTGAACAAATATTGCATAAATATTCATTGATTCCTTCATTCTACAAAACCAGACAAATGTAATTTTTTTTTGGAATGTTTTATTACTGCTTATCAGAATTTTGAGAGTTTCGATAAACCAAACAGCAATACAAGCTAAAATCGAAATGACAATTTCACATTGATTCTGCGGGAGGTTAAAAAGTTAGGAATGGCATAATAGCCGGAATCGCCCGTTTGATTCGAAACTGTACGAATCCACAGATATGAAATTTTATTTTTAATATCCAGTAAATTAAATACTTCTGCGCTTATCCATGCCGATTTGAAAAGCCTGTTCTGTGAGGTTAGCCGGTCAATGGTTTTTGATACGCCCAAATCAACACGTTTATACGCGCTCAGTGGAAAAGTAACATCAAGGCGTTTCGGATTGGACTGGCTCACATACATTTTTGATGCATATACAAAATTTAAATGTACTTTGTAATCAGGGTTATTCGGGAAGTAATCCTGGAAAAACATCGTAAAATTAAAAAGCTGATCCGTTGGGCGTGAATAGTAGCCAGGTTCATATTTTTTATGATCGACAATGTAAAAATCACGATAAATATCTTCTTCTGTTTTCAGAAAAGTTAAGCTCGCCCATGACTGGGATCCTTCCACAAATTCACCATTAATTTTAAATTCAATACCCGTTGCATATCCACGGGCGATGTAATCAGGGTAATATTTAATACGCACATTATCAACCTTATAAGGTATTAAATTACTTAAAGACTTGAAATACAACTCTGAGGATAACTTAAACGGACGATCCCAGGCCTGGAAATAATAATTGGTTCCTGCAATGAAATGAATGGATCGTTGTGCTTTAATGTTTTTCCTGATTTCGCCTTCCGGTGTTCGCAATTCCCTGAAAAACGGCGGCTGGTAATAATATCCGGCAGCAAATTTAAATCGAAAATCACGAAACCAATACGGATCTATATTTAATGATGCCCGGGGGCTTACAACAGTTTGTTTGTTATAGCTCCAATAGTGTGTGCGCAGACCGGTGGTTACATAATAATCGGCCCTGCCTTTCCTGAAATTATATGTATTCTGCAAATATCCGGTGATACGGTACGATTGCAAATCACTCTTGCCTTTCCGTGTATTGAAAAGTAAAACATCACTATCAGAATACGGAATTGAATAACCGGCAGAATCCAGAACATCCCATTCACTCAACTGGTCATTGATGCTTTCGAAGCGATATTGAATTCCCCAACGTAAATCATTGTCACTGGTTGCATACAAACCTTTATGTTCAATAGAAAAAACGTTGGCTTCAAGTTTGTTTCGTGCATGGTTCATAAATGTACCGATACCGATATTTAAAATACTGTCACCTGCTGTCTCCGACCCAAAACGGTTATCCAGTTCATTTATCAAATACTGTCCCTGAATATCAAAGCTTTCGCGCTCGTAAGTATTAAATGCAGATGAAATTATTTTCAGAGAAAGTTCATCGTTGGGCCTGTAACCTAAACTCAAAGCCCCCAGAGCTGTCTGAAAGCGATCACGCTCGTTGCCATCATAAAACACTTTAAAACTCAAGGCATCCTGCACTGTTCCGAAAGATGTTTCCAGGGTTTGTGGAATAAAGTTGTATTGATTATCAGCAAAATTACCCAGGAAACCAATTTCAAATTTTTTAAAAGGCTTATAGGTTACATATGATTGAACATCGATAAAATTTGGATTATAATCACCTTTGGTTTCGAGTGCACCCAGCAGATATCGGTTGGTTTTATACCTGACCCCGGTAATATGGGTTAGTTTGTTGTTTTTTGTCTTTCCTTCCACATGGGCCGACCCACCAAGCAGACTGGCTGACGCTGATGCAGCAAATTTTTTTGGTTTGCGGTAGGTTATATCAAGCACTGATGACATTTTATCACCGTACTGAGCATCAAAACCTCCGGCCGAAAAGTGTACCGATTCAACCATGTCAGGATTTGTAAAACTCAAGCCTTCCTGCTGACCCGATCGGATTAAAAACGGTCTGTGGATTTCAATATCATTAACATATACCAGATTTTCATCAAAATTTCCTCCTCTAACCGAATATTGTGAGCTTAACTCATTGTTCGAGGATACTCCCATGGTTTTCAATATGGTTTCAAAATTCCCTGACGTATTGGGTATATTTTCAAAATCTTTGATTTCTATTTTCACAAAAGTAGAGGAACTTTCTTTTTCAGCGGAAACTTCAACGCCTTCAATAGACGTTAGTTCTTCGTTTAGCCATTGATTCATGAGGTATCTTTCACCGGGTTTACCATTAAATGAAATTTTCTGTGTTTTAAAGCCAACATGACTGTACACAAGAATTAATTCATTTCCCGACGGAACATTCAATTCATAAAATCCCTGGTCATCGGCCACGGTGCCAATAGGAACATTTTGAACAGATACATTCGAATAAGGTAACGGAAGCGAATCAGCATCAAACAAGGTACCATAAACAGTACTTTCTTGTTCTTGTGCCAATCCACCGGAAATAAAAGCTAATGAAATGATAAAACAAATATATCTTGCAAGCATTCTCTCTCTGTACAATAATCCTATTACAAATAACTTCGGTGGCAGATATAAATTGCCCTGGAAGCCAAATAAATTACCCGGCAAAGCTACTATTTCTTTTTAAAATCACCTCGTTTGATTGCCTGAATAAATCTTCCCCATGCCAGGGGATCGAAGATTTTAATTACCGGATACTGTAGTCCTTGAACCATGGTTTTTTCATACTGCTCCTGCATCACATAGCGAAAATTCTCAGTTGGGGTAGATTGATCTGCAAGAATAATCTGGGTTTTTATCAATGCAATATTTTTCCGGGCCCTTTCATAATCATCGTCCGGAAGCTCAAGGGTCAAAAAAGCTTCCTTAAATTCTTCATAAGTTTTCCAGGGGTAAATTACAGCTTCCTGGATCATAATTGTATCCCTGGTGAGGTATACATCTATATTCAGGTGTTGTTTCGGGAGACTGTCCGGCAGTACGAAAAGCGCCTTTTTATAACCGACAGATGAGAACTGGATGGTGTCATATGGCTCGGTAATGAATGAAAACAACCCGTCTTCATCAGTAATCGTTCCAAGATTGCGATTTAAAATTTTTATATGTACAAATCTGAGCGCTTGTTCATATTCGTCCATCACCATGCCCGAGAGTTGAACCAAATCATCTCGCTGACCATAAGTCATGTTTATGGTTGCTGTAAACAAAATAAATAATATCCAACGTCTCATGGTAATAACTTTATGCGAAAATATTAAAAATAAACAAACATACTGCCAGGATGATTTGAAATGAGATTAATTTTCAAATGAACCAACCAGGTATTGATTTTCACTGCAAGGTGATGGTGAAGCTTAATCGCTCAATTTGGGTATTATTAATCAAATGTATAGATTATCTTTGATCCACAGAACAGGTTATCCTGATTGACAATCCCAACCGGTTAGCCCGTGTAAACATTGAATAACAAAAAAGTGGTTCTTCATGCAAGTACCAAACGATTAGATGATTATCACACAATTATGCCATCAAAGAAAATTATAATTTTATCCACCGGTAATTCTGTACGCTCTCAAATGGCAGAAGGCTGGATGAGATATTATGCCGGTAAACATGCTGAAATATTCAGTGCAGGTTCAGAGAAAAACCGGGGAATCAATAAACTGGCACATCATGTCATGATGGAAAGTGTCATTGATATCGGCGCTCAAACGTCCGATCGAATTGACAGGTACCCCGAACAAACATTTGATCACGTAATACTGTTGGATAAACAAGCAGAAGCTGCATTAACCTATATTAAATACAATGAACATCATCTGTATGAAATAGAGGATCCTTTGATTTTCAAAACAGATAAAAATTTGATGGTTCAAAAATTTATTGAGGTGCGAAATCAGCTAGATGACCTAAGTTTTAATTTTGTTAACCAGTATATTCGAAATATAATACCACCACTATGATTTGGCAAAAAGAGATTTCACTTCCTTCGTTCAACAGGGGATTTCATTTAATAACCCATGTCATTGAAGATAACCTTGACGATTTGCCTGAGAAGGGACTGCTTCATATTTTAATTAAGCACACTTCGGCAGGCCTTACCATAAATGAAAATGCGGATCCTTCCGTGAGAACTGATTTCCAATCGTTTTTCAATCATCTCGTACCTGAAAATGAACCGTATTTTGTGCATACACTTGAAGGACCTGATGACATGCCTGCACATTTAAAATCATCCATTGTAGGACAAACGCTTACCATCCCGATCACCGAAAGAAGGTTAAATCTGGGTACATGGCAGGGTATTTATTTATGTGAATTCCGTAACCGGGGAGGCCGACGAAGACTTGTATTATCCATTTACAGTTAGAGAAACGAAATTGACGATTTCATGCGGGGCCAAAACAGGCGAATGAAAGGGTGTTTGAATATCTTTACAAGATGCCGGATGAATTTTGATGTGTTGTGAAAAATGCATAAATGCCAAAATTTTATTCCAGGTATTTTTGCACTATCCTGAGTAATTCATTCTGGTCAATAGGTTTGGTAAGGTAGGCGTTACAGCCTGCCTCCAGTGATTTATCGGTTTCACCTTCCAGTGCATATGCCGTTTGCGCGATGATGGGCAGGCTTTTATTAAATTTTCTTATTTCCCGCGTAGCTTCATAACCATCCATTACCGGCATTTTCATATCCATGAGCACAAGTGCAACATTGTTCTCTTTGCATAAATGAACCGCTTCACTCCCGTTTTTTGCCCAAATCGTTTTTGATCCTCGCTTACGAAGAATGTTCTCCAACAACATGTAATTGGTAGAAATGTCTTCTGCTATCAGTATGGTTTTATCGAAATCTATGTCTGTGGATATTTTTTTATTTTCAATTACAGAATGATCGGTTGTTGAGGTATAAGGCTTTTTAACATAAGGCAATGTAAAATTAAATGCTGCGCCATTTTCCCGATCCGATTCTATCCAAATATCACCCCCCAAAAGTTCAACCAGTGATTTGGAAATGGCAAGCCCCAACCCGGTACCTGATGTGTATGTTCTTTTTGCGTCCATTATCTGAACAAACCGTTTGAATATTGTCTCATGATATTCTTTAGGAATTCCCGGTCCTGTATCTTCCACAAAGAAGGTTAATTGTGTTTCATTCAAAATCCTGCACCCAAATTTAATATATCCTTCCTCGGTGTATTTTATTGAATTTCCAATAAGGTTAATCAACACCTGTCTGAGTCTGTCAGGATCAGTTCGTATGATAAGGTTTTCACCGATGGGTATTTCAAACAATAACTCTATGCTATTTTCCTTGATTTTAGTATTGGTTGAAAAAAATTCATACAGTTCAAGCACAAGTTTTGACGTGTTGCAATCCTTTGTATTTAAAATAAGTTGACCGGCTTCAATTTTTGAAATATCAACAATATCATTGATTAGTGTAAGCAGATGTTCGCTGCTTGAACGTATGATGCCGAGGTATTTGTTTCGATCTTCTTCGCTTAGATCAGTTTCATTCTGGAGAATTTCAACAAACCCGACAATGCCATTCATAGGAGTTCGGATTTCATGTGACATGTTGGATAAAAATGCTGTTTTTAGTTTATCGGCCCGTTGGGCTTGTTCTTTGGCTTTAAGCAAATTATCCTGCAAATTTTTGTGGTCAGTGATATCATTGATTAAAACCAGCCAGGCTGGTTCATTTTCCCAAAAAGTAGGTGTTGCAGTAATTTCTCCGATACCAATTTGCTTGTCTTTTCTTAAAATAGTTATTTCTGACTTTTTTTCAAAATCAGCAATTAGTCCAAATGGTTTTCCTACCACTTCTTTTGGTTTGCGCTGAAAAATTTCCTCTCCCGAGGGATTGATAAATTTTAGTATTCCTTCATTGTCAATAATTAAAATGGCAGCCTTGCTTTTCCCAACAATATTTTTAAAATTCTCCTGCACTTTGCCAAGCAAATTCTCTGTTTTTTTCCGCGATTCAATTTCAATTTCAAGGCTTTTGTTCAATTGATATAGTTTGCGGTTAATCTCTTTTTCCCGTCTGATAAAACGAAGGTACAACGCTATAAGACGGGTAAAATTTTCAGTGTCAACAGGTTTGGTAATATAGTCAATCCCTCCGGCCAGCCAACCTTTCTCCATATCGTGTTTATATGGATCATGTCCGGTAATAAATATGATGCTTGTGTCTGAATTTACCGGGTTATGCCGGATTGATTTTGCAATCTCAAAACCATCCATTTCCGGAAGTTGTATGTCCAGCAAAATGAGGTCATATTTTTTTTCATCAATAAGTTTCAGGGCCTCGGCACCATTTTTAGCTATCTGAACATTGGTATCGTCAATTTCAGTTACCAATTCTTTAAATAATTGCCGGTTATCCTGTTCATTATCAATAATAAGCACCTTTTCATCCATATCTTTACATTATTGTTCTAAATATCATCAGTATTTACCAAATTTAACATTGTCATGAGGGTCTTTTCATCTTTGATATTACCAATAATGCGTTGAGAAGGCAGCGGATGCTCTTTCAACAGCGTTGGTGATGCCAGAATATCATTTTTCACGGCAACTTCCGGATTTTTAATAATGTCTATAATTTCCAGGGAGTAATTGTTTCTAAGGTTCCTGTTAAATATGGAGGTTATCCTGTTAATAAGGTCTTGAGATCCGGGGCTTTTTTCTACCAGGTATATCTTAAATCTGTATTTATCCATTTCAATTCAGTTAACATTTGTTCGATTCAGAATATTATCAACAATTTCATATAACCGATCACTTTTCAACGGTTTTTGCAATAACTCAAACTCATATCCCTGGTTAACTGCCTTTTCCAGGTCATGAAAAAAGTCTTTGTGAAATGCTGTAATAATATAAACAGGAATGTTTTTTTTGACTTTTTTAATTTCCTTTAATGTTTCTACCCCACTCATTTCCGGCATTTTTAAATCCAGAAATATCAATGCATATTCATGATTCTTTACTTTTGATATTCCCTGGATACCTGATTCTGCCGTGTCAACATCGTAATCTGAATCTTCAAATGTTAACAAAAATGAATTTCGTACCGCTTTTTCATCATCAACAACAAGAATTTTCTTTTTCATTCTATAAAAAATTAAAACTTCATATTATATTTTAAATGAATTAACTCCATAATTATGAATTCTTTTCACTTGTTTCTATTTTTTTGTTTGTTTGATTGTTTTGTGTAACCGGAAATGCCAGTTCAAATATGGTACCCTGATCAGAAGAGGACTCACATGATATTTTTCCACCAATTTCATCCATAATGTTGTTACAAATAGATAGTCCAAGTCCTGTTCCCTCTCCAACAGCCTTGGTTGTATAAAATGGATCAAAAATGCGCTGCATGGTTTCATTGTCCATGCCCTCGCCGCTGTCTGATATGTGAACTGTTACAAATTGCCCCGTATGATCTGTATTGGCAGATATCGTAATATTTTTTTCGGGACTATGCTCAACCGCACTTGCTGCATTGTCAAGCACATTGAAGATAATTTGTTGTGCATATCCAAGATTTATATCGCAGGGTGGTAATTGGTCCGAAGATAGTGTATTAAATTTAATTTTAGACTTCTTCGTTTTTAGTTTGATAATCTTCAAACCATTCTGAATGACCTTTAATATATCGGTTTCATAGGTTTTGTTATCTTTTTGATCTTCCTTTCTGGAAAACGTAAGCAAACTTTTCACAATATCCGCACTTTTTTCGGCCTCTTCGAGCAAATCTTCCAATACATTGATTGCTTTTCCTTCAGGTGGTACATGTTTTTTCAGGTACGAGGCATAATTCATTATGCCCATCAAGGGATTGTTAAGCTCGTGGGCAACACCGGCAATCAAGGTACCTATGGCATTTATTTTCTCCGATTGAACGAGCTGGTTGGTTTGGTATTTAAGCTTTTGTTCTGCAAGGTACCTTTCTGTAATATCTTCCATTGTTGCATATACCTGCACAGGTTTTGGGCTGCCTTTTTCAAAAACAGGTTTTGAATTTACATTGATCCATTTATAACCTTTTAATTTTGGATTATATACACCCATGATAACGTTTTTTGATTCTTTCCCTGTTTTCAATGAAATCATGGCAGGCAATTGTTCGCCAGGAAATTCACTACCGTCTTCCCTGATGATTTTCCACATGGGATCAATGGATGTTACACCTCTTAATTGATCAAATGACTGGCCTAATATTTCTTCTGCCGCGGGATTCACAGAAATAATTTCACCTTTGTTGTTTTGGTATACAACCCCCTGCACCATGGTATTATATAAATTCCGAAATTTCTCTTCGCTTTGTTTTAATGAGTCTTCAGCGCTCTTCCTTTCGGTAATATCAAGAAAAGAACGAATGAATTTTGAAGGGTTCTTGTTAATATCAAAAATTATCCGGCCTTTTGAAAGCACATGTCGAATTGTTCCATCCGGCCTTATAATTCGCTTTTCAATTTCATAATCTGTATTGTTTTGCAACGCATATTGTATAGATTTCTCCGATTTCTTTCGATCTTCCGGATGTATCAATGAATGCACTACTTCATCGGAGAGGGCAATTTCTCCCGGTTTGTATCCACAAATTTTGTAAAATTCATCTGACCATCTGTTTGCCCCGGTTTCGAGATCTGCTTCCCAGCTACCAATGTGCGCAATTTCCTGGGTGGTCTTTAATCTTCTTTCACTTTGTTCCAGTTCAGTTACCTTGGTTTTTAGTTCAGTGATATCCACAGAAATGGCGATTATTCCAATGGTCTTACCATCAACATCTTTCAATGGTATTTTTGAAGTACTCATCCAAAAACACTGTCCCGAAACCTGTAATGGTTCAATAATGTGAATCTTTGGTTTATCATTTTTCACAACCTCCATATCATCTTTAAAATAGGCATCTGCGAGATCTTTGGGATAAATTTTGTTACAACTTTTTCCTTCCATTTCGCTGGATGACATTTGATGGAGGTCTGCAAAATTTTTATTTACGCGTATAAACCTGTTTTTTAAATCTTTGTAAAAAACCAGACCCGGGAAATTTTCAATAATTCGTTCAAGTTCGGCATACAGCTTTCGATGTCTGGCTTCACTCACTTTGAGTGCAATTTCGTTCTTTTTTAGCCGGGTAATATTCACCAGGGAAATAACAACACCTTTCACCTCTTTCTCACTAGTATAAAACGGTGATGTTTTGCGCAAAAAATAATTACCAAAGTTATCCATAAACTCCTTTTCAAGCACCCGGTGCGATTCCAATGACTTTTTTGACTCTGCAATAAAATCCTTTCTGACCTTATCCGGGAAATTTGCTGCAAAATTGCTTATTGGTCTTCCCACGTCGTCTTGATTTAAGTTAAAGTGCACCATCAAAGCTGGGGTAAACTTCCTGATAAGCAACTCCTCGTCAAGAAATAAAATACCAATATCCGTGCTGTCGAGGAGATT
>CAZAMT010000056.1:0-16827 GCA_964486145.1 uncultured Bacteroidales bacterium | reverse complement strand
TTACAACAGACTTTTCTAACCTGCCCTATTCATAAGTTATAATATTAATTTATGAAACAGCAGAGCTTGTGCCGCCAAAGGCTGTATTAGCCCGATTTAGTTGCACTTTCTTTTCACAGAAAAGGTAGTGTAACTTAATCGTAAACAGTCGATTGTAAATACTTTATGAACCGAAGACAACTTGCCCCGTTTTATCGGGGAAGGACTGCCTGCCCCGATATTTTTTCGGGGAGCTCAACGAAGTTAATTAATAAGGCTAAACTTATTATTATCACTTGGTGCGTAGGCAAAAAAACAACTCTTCCTGCAAAAAGTGGGTATGAGCGTTTGGCTTGCGGGGTTTTGCGGGATGTGCTGTTTTGCGGGCTGGGTTTCTTTGGATAAAGTTGTATTCTTTTTGACTGTTGTGATTATCAAAATGACAAGAGTTCTGATATTTCAATTGTTAGATGTCAAATGAATAACCACCGTTCCAACATTGCAGCTCAATGAATCAAAATCAACACTCCTTTAATTGCTTCAACCGCTGAATGCCCCCATTCTATTATTTAGACTAATTTCAATTTACAAATGTTAAAGAAATGTAAATTTTTATTCTAACCTCTGATATTTTATTGATTTATATTACATTCGAAAATATATATTTGTATATACATGAATTTATTTTTTGAAGTTTATTTATAAAACACATTTAATATACTATAATTACAACATTGCTTAATAAATAAAAAAAAATATGAACCTCAAAACCAATTTATTTTTATTTTTTTTGGTTCTTACGGCTGCAACATTAGCGCAGGAACCAACCAGGTGGCGTGGCCCGGAAGGAAATGGAATCTATCCCGGAAATGATCTCTTAAAAGAATGGCCGGCAGATGGCCCGGAAATTATCTGGAGCTACAATGAACTTGGTGAAGGACACTCCTCCCCTGTCATTAGCAACGGAAAAATATATGTTTCGGGAATGGAAGAGGAAACGGGTTATATCTATATCTTTGATTTACAAGGCAATTTTAAGGACAAATTTAAATATGGAAGGGAGTTCGATGAAAGCTACCCTGGTTCCCGCTCTTCCCCTACCGTTGTTGATAACCTTCTCTACATCATGAATGGATATGGCGAATTGTTTTGCTACGATTTAAATTCAAAATCTCTGAAATGGGACAAAAAACTGCATTCTGAGTTTGATGGTAATAACATCCGTTGGGGTGTAACGGAGACCCTCGTTGTTGACGGAAATAAAATATACTGTACTCCCGGTGGTAAAAAAAACAATGTCATTGCCTTAAACCGAATGAACGGAAACCTTATGTGGTCATGTCCGGGAGAAGGTGAATTGTCAGCGTATTGTACACCATTAATGGTTGATCATGGTAATACTAAATTGCTTGTTACACATACGGCAAGCCATGCATTGGGAATTGACAGGGAAACAGGAATATTATTATGGTCCCATCACCAGCCAAATCAATGGTCGGTTCATGCCAATACCCCCATTTATGCTGATGGTGCTATCTTTTATTTCAGCGGTTATGGACAAGGCGGAGGAAAACTGAAATTAAACGATAACGGTACAAAAATCTTCGAAGAATGGTTTGAAGGTAAAGCAGACAGCAGAATGGGTGGAGCCGTTTATATCGATGGTTATATTTACAGTTCCGGTGACAGATTCAGGGAATGGTTTTGCATTGACTATAAAACCGGTGAAATGAAATGGTCTTCACGAGATGTTGCCAAAGGTGTTGTTATTGCAGCAGATGGAATGTTAATTCTTTATTCGGAACGTGGTGAACTGGCCCTCGCTGAAGCATCTCCGGAAGGTTTTAACTTAAAGGGTAAAACACGGGTAACTTTAGGTTCTGCGCAACATTGGTCACATCCTGTCATTCATAATGGTATTTTATACCTGCGCCATGGAAGTGCTTTAATTGCTTACAAAATATCATAAATCTAAAATCCTGCTCATGAAAGTAATATGCCTGTTAACCATGTTTTCTTTCCTGTGTGAATCCCAGGCGCAAATAGCCCAATGGCGTGGCCCAAACAGAGACGGCAAATTTCCGGATACCGGGTTGTTGAAATCCTGGCCGGAGAAAGGACCTGAGCTGATTCTAACATTGGATAGCCTTGGCGCAGGTTATTCATCTGCTCAATTTTATAAAAATAACATCTACATTACGGGCAAAATTGATGACGAAGATTACGTTTCCGCTTATACCCTGGATGGTAAAAAACAATGGAGAACAAAATATGATAGTGCCTGGTTCAGGAGTTATTCCGATAGCCGATGTACTCCAACGATAAAAGATGATAAGATCTATCTGATTGGCGGTTCCGGAAGATTGGTATGTATTGATGCAGGAAAAGGAAATATTATTTGGGAAAGGGATATTCAAACCGAATACGAAGGTGAGTGGGCCAGGTTCGGCACCGGGGAAGCACCTTTACTGGTTGATGATCTGGTTATTGCTACTGTTGGTGGTAATAAAACCACAATGGTTGCATTTCATGCATCGGATGGAACCCCTGTCTGGCAAACCAAATCAATCGGGGGTGAACGTTCGTACGGTTCCCCTAAATTATATGAAAGAAACGGGGTACGGCTTATCCTGGGCTTTACATCAAAAAATGTATTTGGTGTACAACCTGAAAATGGCCACGTCATGTGGAACCACCCCTATTTCCCGGACAATGAAAGGGTAAAAAGCCGGGGTGCTTACCTGACCAATACACCGCTGGTACATGAAAATGAAGTGTATTATACCTGCGGATATGATGTGCCCGCTATAAAACTGGCCATTGCTGAAGACGGACAATCTGTTGAAACCATGTGGGTAGATACAATACTTGATGTCCATCATCATGGTGTGGTGTATGTGAACGGATATATTTATGGCACAAACTGGTATAATAACCGCAGGGGAGATGTTATATGTCTGGATTGGAAAACAGGAAAGGTTAAATTCAAGCATGATTTTGGAGGTAAAAGTTCGGTGATATATGCCGATGGAATGCTCTACTTTTATCAGGAACGCTCGGGCGAAATAGCCCTGGTAAATCCCAGTTCTGAGAAGTTTGATCTGGTAAGTTCATTTAAAATCAATCATGGTACCGGCCCTCATTGGGCACACCCCGCGATTTATGACAAAAAGCTTTTTATTCGCCATGGTGAAACATTGATGGTTTATGATATTAAAAAAGAATGAAAAGTATGCACGATTTTTCCTTATTGTGCGGTTTCAAACATAGTAAGGTAGTAAGTTAACTGATAAAAAAATAGTAGTTGATTATCAAACAATTACATATAATTATTCTCCTTGGCCTGGCATTCATCATGCTAAGTTCGCTTGCATGGTGGATATCGACCGACCCGACACGTGCATTTTCCGTAAGTACGCCCGGCGCAGACAATCCGGCTGAAGGTGCTGACGCCCTCGAAGAGGTCAATATCGGGGAATTTTTTGAACGATTTTCAAAGAAATCAAATGAATTGGAAGAAACCTGGCCACGGTTTAGAGGAGAAAACTTTGATAATATCTACAAACCAGAAAGAAAACTCGTCAACAATTTTACTGCAGAACAGGACATAATCTGGTCAATGGAATTAGGTGAAGGCCATGCCGGTGCTGCAATATATAAAGGCCTTGTTTATGTCCTCGATTACGATGAGGAAAAACGTGCCGATGTACTCAATTGCCTTTCACTGACAACAGGAAATGTGCTATGGCAACGATGGTATAACGTCAATGTTAAAAGAAACCATGGGATGTCACGCACCGTTCCGGCTGTTACCGAAAATTATATTTTAACAATGGGGCCCCGTTGCCATGTTATGTGCCTTGAAAGGGAAACAGGAGACTTCTTATGGGGCATTGATATAGAAAAAGAGTATAACAGTGAAGTACCCTTATGGTATACGGGCCAATGCCCGCTTATCGTTGATGGCGTTGCTGTTTTAGCAACAGGTGGCGATGCGTTGCTTATCGGGGTAGATTGCAAAACCGGAAAAAAACTGTGGAAAACACCCAATCCGAATGAATGGAAAATGTCCCACTCCTCGGTTATGCCTTATGAATATCAAGGTCAAAAAATGTTTGTATATGCAGCAGTAGGTGGCGTTTGTGCCGTATCTGCCGGGAAAAGGGATGCTGGTAATATTCTTTGGGAAACTTCAGCCTGGGATCATTCTGTTGTTGCCCCGGCTCCCGTTTGTATGCCCGATGGTAAAATATTCCTGACTGCAGGGTATGGTGCAGGTGCCATGATGCTTCAACTTAACAAAGACGAAGCCGGTTTTTCAGTTGAAGTTTTACATGAATACAAACCCGGTGATGGTTTGGCCTGCGAACAACAAACTCCTATATACTTCGAAGGACACCTGTTCGGTATCCTCCCAAAAGACGGGGGCACCAATCGTAACCAATTGGTTTGTGTTCACCCCGACAATCCCAATGAATTTGTCTGGACCAGCGGAAAAGAAGACAGGTTTGGCCTGGGTCCGTATATCCTTGCTGATGGTAAATTCTTTTTATTGAAAGACGATGGAGAGTTATATATCATTGAGGCAACAACAAGCGGTTACAATAAATTCTCGCAAAAGAAAATACTCGAAGGGCACGACGCCTGGGCACCACTAGCCATTGCCGATGGTTACATGGTTTTAAGAGATTCGAAAACAATGGTTTGTATGAACATTAACGCGAATTAAAATGAAACAGACCATGTCTGAGATAATTACTGAGGCACACACGACCATGATTGAAATGAGTGCCAAATTTCAGGTTTGGTCACAAATTTTAAACAGATGAAAAATAAAGGTATCTTCATTTTTCTTATCTCCCTGGCGTTGATCATCGTTCTGGTCATTGTGTTTGATTTTGTTGGAGGCCAACCCGATAAACGGTCCGGAAATCCTTATGAGCTTAATGTAGAACAATACAAGGTAGTTGATCCTGAACTTATACAATACAAGGAAACGAAACAAATACGAATAGATGCGGAAAAACCTCACGGAATTTCCTGGCATGATAATAAAATTGGAGTCGTTGCAGATAATTACCTTCAAATAATTGACAACTATGGAAATCAGTTATTGAAAAAAGAATATAACGATGAAATTTATGCCATTTCTTTTAAAACCAATCATGCTATTCTTGCTTTCAAGCGATACATTGCTATTGTAAACAATGATGGTGACATACTTTATCAATCTGAGGTGGAACCGGAAGAATCCTATTTTACCTCCGTGGCAAATCTTGATACATTAATATTTGTCGCTGATGCCGGAAAAAGAAGGGTCATTCTTTATAATCAGGAAGCCAATAAAATATCTGAATTCGCAGGAGAATCAGGAGGCTCAGTGTTACACGGATTTATTGTTCCAAGTGCAAATTTCGATTTAGCAATGAATACGGATAATGAATTGTGGATAACAAATCCCGGATTACATGCCCTTCAAAATTATAGTTATGACGGTGATTTGAATGGATACTGGGAAAAATCTACCATGGACATTGACGGTTTCAGTGGTTGCTGTAATCCCGCTCAATTTACCTTCTTACCCAATGGAAATTTCATCACCAGTGAAAAAAAAATAGTCCGGATAAAAGAATATAAACCCTCCGGGGAATTGGCGGCCGTTGTTGCACCGCCTTCGAAATTTACCGAAGAAGGTGAAGCCTTAGATGTAACTACCGACAACCAGGGTAGAATCTGGGGGCTCGACAAGGATAAAAAACTCATTCGGGTGTTTGAAAAGAAAAATTAAATAAGACAGGATTTTAACAATCAGATGCTATCATTTGAGGTTGTACCTGAAACAAGAGCAAAATTTTATAAAATCCGATAAAAAGCAGATATTTTGAACAGAAGAACATTCATAGAGCAATCAGGGCGGGGCCTTTTTCTTGGAGGATTGGCCCTTGTGAGCGTCATTACGATTAAAAAAGAGGGGTTCAACGAAGAAAGCTGCGATAATCGTTTCATATGTAAAAATTGCAGGAAATTAAGCAGTTGCGAATTACCAGAAGCAAATGAATTAAAAAATGAGTGAAGACAAAGCATACAACAGACGGGACTTCATCCAAAACGGCATGCGGATGTCACTGGCATTGGCATTGGGCGGTATTGGCGGTATGGCACTAACAAATACCACAAAAAAAGATTATGTATGGCAGATTGATCCGTTTGCATGCACCCAATGCGGGCGCTGTGCGACTGAATGTGTAAAAACGCCATCGGCTGTAAAGTGCGTACACGCTTACGATTTATGTGGCTATTGCGATTTATGCGGGGGATACCTGAAACCTGATGCCAAAGAAAGAAATACCGCCGCAGAGAATATGCTTTGCCCTACGGCTGCCATCGAAAGGAAATTTATTGAAGAACCTTATTACGAGTACATCATTAAGGAAGAATTATGCATTGGCTGTGCAAAATGCGTGAAAGGTTGTTCATCGTTTGGCAACGGCTCACTGCATTTGCAGATAAATCATAATCTTTGTGATAATTGCAACCAGTGTTCCATCGCCAGGGTTTGCCCTTCAAATGCCATTAAAAGGGTACCGGCCGATGATCCATATATTATTAAAGGTGATTTTACAAAAAACAGGGAAGAAGGATAAATAATGTCGCGTAAAACTATATTCTATATCACATTCCTTTTTTTACTTTTTCAGTGTTACGGGGCTTTTACACAACAAAGGTTCCCAAAACCGGAGTTTGAAACCGGTTATGAGCAACCCGACCCAACCACCCCCGAACCCCGGTCCAATGCACTGGAATATTTTGATGTCATCGTTTTATTGGTAGTCCTGTCAATTACCACCTGGTTTGCATTGAAAAAACGATCCAGACGCGGCATATTGTGGATTTCAATCTTTACACTGGCCTATTTCGGTTTTTACAGGAAGGGATGCATTTGCCCGATAGGTTCGGTGCAGAATGTATCCTTAACGTTGTTTGATGGCAGCTACGCTATATCATTAATGGTGCTGGCTTTTTTTGTCGCCCCGCTCATCTTCTCCCTCTTTTATGGCAGGGTGTTTTGCGCAGGGGCCTGTCCTTTGGGCGCCATACAGGACCTGGTAGTTCTTAAACCGATATCTGTTGCCCCCTGGCTCAGAAAAACACTGGGTTTGATACCTTTTATATATCTCGGCCTGGCTATCTTGTTTGCAGCCACAGGAACCGATTTCATTATTTGCCGGTACGATCCGTTTATTGGCATATTCAGAATGGACGGACCTTTCCTCATGATCATTCTGGGAATTAGTTTTCTCTTAATGGGCTTATTCATTGCAAGGCCGTATTGCAGGTTTTTATGCCCCTACGGTGCATTGCTAAAAATCACCTCATTATTCTCGAAAAAGCATCTTTCCATAACACCTTCAAAATGCATTCAATGTAAATTGTGCGCCAATTCCTGTCCCTTTGACGCCATTGAAGAACCATCGGATGCTAAACTGAAACCGAATACCACAACCAATATTCGAAAGTTTATGCTTTATGCAGCACTGATCCCGGTTCTCGTTGCTTTGGGCGGTTTTGCAATCTCCGGTTCACACAGGGTGCTTTCAAAAGTACACCCGGATGTTTATCTTGCCAACCTGCTGGTATCAAACCCTGAATTAAAAAATAACACAGAAAATATCGATATAGAAACCTTCATGTCGTCAGGTAAATCATTGGACACGTTGGTTGAGGAAGCCGAAGAAATACAGCAACAATTTAAAACCGGGGGATGGTACCTCGGTGGATTTTTGGGACTCGTCTTCGGATTAACATTATTAAACCAGGTAATTTACAGAAAAAGAAAAGATTACCAGCCTAACAAAGGTGACTGTTACAGTTGTGGACGGTGTATGGATTTTTGTCCTGTTGAAAAATAAAATGGTACAGCAATGACAGAAAATGATAAAATAAAACTGACATCAAATAGTACAATCATCAGCGGCATTTTCGTGCTGCTGGTAAGTGTGCTGTTGCTGTTAAATTATGTGCAAATCAACCGCAACGATGTTATTGAAAGTAAGGTCATCGAGTCGCTGGTTGAAAAACTCCAGGAGAACCCCAATAACGATGCGCTGCGGAAAGAAATCCGGGAATATGATCTCATGGCACGAAAAGCATACTTCAATAGCCGCTGGCAGGTGAAAACCGGAAGTTATTTGCTGTTGTTTGCCGGCATTGTTTTAATTGCATCCCTGCGCACACGTCATTCGCTAACATCAAAGATTGACAAGCCGGAAGAACAAAAACCGGATGAAAATCTGAACAGAATATTGTCACAACGATGGATTTTAATTGCAACCGGAGCAATTATGGTATTAGCGCTTGCAGCAGGTTTCTTAACCCAGGATACATTCAACATGTACGGAACAGATCAACCCGAATCACAAATCACTTCTGCTGCGTTGACTAACGAGAACGAAAATATTGAAGTTATTGATATCTCCATTGGAAATACCAATGATAATGCTGAAGTTCGGAATGGTCAGGAAGTAACCAAAGAAGAAATTACATCTGGAAATAAAATAGCGGGTGAAGAAACTGCCAAAGATTCCGGAGAAGAGATAGCACATAATGAAAATACCGCCGAAGAATCGATAAAAAGAATAGCATTCCCTGCTGCGTCCGAAATCGAAAATAATTATAACTCATTCAGGGGAGCCTGGGGACATGGTATCTCTAAACATAAAAACATCCCAACAGATTGGGATGGTGCATCCGGGAAAAATATTGCCTGGAAAGTAAAAATTCCTAAAAAAGGTTACAATTCCCCGGTCTTGTGGGATGAAAAGTTGTTTATTGCCGGTGGCGATGAAACCGGGCTGAAAATATTTTGTTATAACCGGAACACCGGAAACCTGCTATGGGAACAAGAAGTCACCAATATCGAAGGATCACCGTCCACTCCTCCGGAAACCACTGACGATACAGGTTTGTCCGCACCTTCGGTAACAACTAACGGAAACCATGTCATTGCCATCTTCGGCACGGGTGACATCATCGCTTTTGACATGCAGGGCAACAGAAAATGGGCCAGGAACCTCGGAGTCCCCGATAACCATTATGGTCATTCATCTTCATTGATCATGCTGAAAGAAAAGGTGTTTGTTCAGTTTGATACAAACAAGGGCGGAAAACTTTTTGTCTTGAACAGTATAACAGGAGAAACAATTTGGGAAACAGGAAGAGATACCCAAATTTCATGGGCTTCACCCATTCTGGCAAAAGTCAATGGAAAATACCAGGTTGTTTTATCCTCGGCCCCATTGGTTGCGGGATACGATGCTGAAACAGGAAAACAGCTATGGTCGAACAAATGCATGATGGGTGAAGTAGGACCCTCACCGGCATTTGGCTCAGGTTTGATAATTGCCACCAACGAATATGCCAGCCTGGTGGCGATTGATCCGACAACGGGAGAGACCGTCTGGGAAGACAATGAATATATGCCCGAAGTAGCCAGTCCGGTAGTGAGTGAAGGGTTGTTATTTATTGCCACTACCTACGGTGTTTTTGTTTGTTACGATGTGAAAAATGGTACAAAATACTGGGAACAGGAATTCAACGAGGGGTTTTATTCATCGCCCATTGTGGCGGATGGTAAAGTGTATGCCAGCACCATGAACGGGACTACTCATGTCATGGAAGTGAGCAAGGAACCAAACATCATAAGTGAACCCAAACTGGGTGAACGAATTGTAACAACCCCTGCATTTGCCGATGGCAAGATTTATTTCAGGGGTGAAGAAAATTTATATTGTATTGGCAAATAGCATCATGGAAATTGATTTTAAACATATCGAAGAAATAATAGCAAACCATGGAAGGGAAAAAAGCGCGGTAATCCCCGTTCTACAATCCATCCAGGGAAAATATAATTACATTCCGCAACCTGCCATAGAAAAAGTCTGTGATCTAACAAAAATTACCCCTGCCGATATCATTGGAGTTGCCAGCTTTTACCACCAGTTTCGCCTGCAACCGGTTGGTGATCACATTATAAAAGTGTGCGTTGGCACTGCATGCCATGTGAAAGGCGCCGGACTGGTATTCGACGCTTTTCACAGGGAACTTGGCCTAAATGGCGATCAAAATACCCAGAAATCTGGTAAATACACCCTGGATAAGGTGAGTTGCCTCGGTTGCTGCACCCTGGCACCTGTTGTGCAGGTTGATGATGTTACATACGGCCATGTTGCGCCAAGTCAGGTTGCAGAGGTAATCAGGGATTTTGAACAAAAAGGGGGCAAAAAGAAGGAAAATAAAATAAGAAAACTTTCCGGTGAAGAAATAAAAGGTGAAATCCGGGTGGGACTTGGCTCGTGCTGTGTTGCCAGCGGAAGCAATGATGTCAGAAAGGCCATAGATGAGGTGGTTAGCAGGAACCACATCAATGTAAAAGTAAAGCATGTTGGTTGTGTAGGAATGTGCCACAATGTCCCGCTTGTTGAACTGGTGCCTTACAACCATGAACCAAAACTTTTTGCCAAAGTGAAGCCTGAGGATATTAAATCCATCATCGAACAAGAATTTAAGCCAAATGGATTTTTGCAACGGTTAAAAGCCGGTTTATTTAACCAGATTGAAACCATTCAGAGTGATGAAAACTGGTCCGGAATTGAACGGTATTCGATCGATATCCGTGAAAAAAGGGTGTCTTCATTCCTCGGTAATCAAATACCTGTTGCTACGGAACACCGGGGAGAGATCGATCCATTGGATTTCGAGGAATACCTCAATGAAAATGGATTTGAAGGCTTGAAAAAAGCATTGAAAATGACTCCCCATAAAGTGATTGATGAGATTAAAACGAGTGAAATAAGGGGAAGAGGAGGTGGTGGATTTCCAACAGGATTGAAATGGGAAGGGGTAGCCAACCAAAACAACGACATAAAATACCTGATTTGTAATGGTGACGAGGGTGATCCAGGTGCATTTATGGACAGGATGCTGCTTGAGTCATATCCATTTAGGATCATCGAAGGAATTTTAATCGGTGCGTATGCCGTAGGTGCTACGGAAGGAATTCTATACATCAGGGCTGAATATCCACTCGCTGTTGCAAGAATGAGCAAGGCCATTGAGATATGCCGCAACCATCACCTGTTAGGCAAAAACATTCTTGACAGTGGTTTTGATTTTGATGTAAATATTTACGAGGGTGCCGGAGCTTTTGTGTGTGGCGAAGAAACAGCCTTAATAGCATCTGTTGAGGGTAAGAGGGGATTCCCCCGCATCAGGCCGCCCTTCCCTGCTGTTAGCGGACTGAACAAAAAACCAACCCTTGTCAATAATACAGAAACATTTGCTCAGGTACCCTACATCATTCGTACCGGGGCTGACCATTTCGCTAAGATCGGAACTGACAACAGCAAAGGCACCAAAGTTTTTGCATTGGCAGGGAAAATCAACCGGGGAGGTTTGATCGAAGTGCCCATGGGCATCACAATCCGCGAAGTGGTTGAAGTCATTGGAGGGGGTGTTGCCTGCGACAGGCAATTCAAAGCGATACAAATCGGGGGGCCTTCCGGAGGATGTATCCCCTATTGGATGGCTGATACGCCCATCGATTTTCATTCACTGACCGAAGTTGGAGCCATGATGGGGTCAGGAGGTATGGTGGTGCTCGACGAAACGGATTGCATGGTGGATATTGCCCGGTACTTTTTATCATTTACCCAGGATGAATCGTGTGGTAAATGTACCTTTTGCCGGTTGGGAACGAAAAGGATGATGGATATCCTTGATCGTATATGCACCGGAAAAGGAAAAATGAAAGACCTGGATGACCTGGAAACGCTGGCGGATTCTGTTAAATCAGGAAGCCTTTGCGGCCTCGGGAAAACAGCTCCCAATCCTGTTTTATCAACGCTAAGATACTTTAGGGAAGAATATGAAGCACACATCCATGGCAACTGTCCGACAGGAAAATGCACCGGACTCATTACCTACTCGGTAAACGACAATTGCATTGGTTGCACCAAATGTGCCCAGCGCTGCCCGGTAGATGCCATTCCCTTTACCCCGCATGATAAACATACGATTGATATAGAAAAATGCATCAAATGCGATACGTGCAGGCAGGTTTGCCCGGAAGATGCAATAACGGTAACATAGAAAAGTAAAGATTTGATTAAACTAAAAATAAACGGAACCGAAATGTCAGTGGCAGAAGGCTCAACAATTCTCTCTGCCGCGAATGGTACAGGTATTTTTATTCCAACCATGTGCTTTCATAAGGATTTGGAGAAGTTTACCTCATGTATGATTTGCCTGGTGAAAGACAATCACAGTGGTAAGCTTTTGCCAGCCTGCTCAAGCGAGGTCCATGAAGGGATGGATATTGTCACTGAAAATAAACAGATCAATGAATCCCGAAAAACAGCACTGGAACTGATGCTTTCCGAACATGTTGGGGATTGCATGGCACCATGCCAGATAGCGTGCCCCGCCAACATGGACATCCCACAGATGAACCGCTTATTGGCTTCAGGGAAAATAAACGAAGCCTTACGTGTTGTAAAAAATGATATTGCCCTGCCTTCCGTTTTGGGAAGAATTTGCCCTGCTCCCTGCGAAGGTGCCTGTAAACGAAAACCCATTGACGGAGCCGTATCGATATGTTTATTAAAAAGATACGCCGGTGATGATGGAACAATAAACATAAACACATCATTACCAGGATTAAGAGAGGGAAAAGTTGCCATAATTGGCTCCGGCCCCGCCGGGTTGGCCGCTGCATATTACCTGCGATTGAAAGGAATCCGGGCTGCTATTTTCGATAAAAACGAAAAACCAGGGGGAATGCTGAGGTATGGTGTACCGGATGAAAAATTAGAGAAAGAGGTCCTGGATAAGGAAATTGATGCAATCCTTCAAACCGGAATTGAGGTCCATCAAAACCATCAAATTACAAAAGATGATTTCGCAATACTCGCTAAGGATTATCATGCGGTTATCATTGCTTCGGGAGCCATTTCTGATGATATAAAGGAATGGGGACTGGATCATAACGAAAAACAGGTCATTGTGGATAAACAAACCTATCAAACCAGTGTTAACAATGTATTTGCAGTGGGTAATGTCAACCGGCATACGAAACTGGCTATCCGTTCACTGGGACAGGGAAAAGAAGTGGCCTTCAGTGTTGAACAATTTCTTGATAAAAAGATGCTGAAAGGGGAACCCAGGAAATTCAATTCAAAATTTGGCAAGCTTTTACAAGAAGAATATACGGAATATCTGAAGGAATCCGTTGAATCAGAGCGGATAAAGCCGGAAGCAGGAGACCAGGCAGGCTTCTCGCTGGAAGAAGTAATCCGGGAAGCAGGTCGTTGCATGCATTGTGATTGCAGGAAAATAGATAATTGCAAACTCCGGAATCTTTCGGAAATTTATGTTGCTGACCAAAAAAAATACGTTGATGGTGAAAGAAAAACAATAACCAAAATGGTTCAGCACCATTCCGTTGTTTATGAGCCTCAAAAATGTATTAAATGCGGCATCTGTGTGAGGATGACCGAAAAACACAAAGAAAAATTCGGACTCACTTTTATCGGCAGGGGATTCGATGTGCAAATCGGAATTCCTTTTAATAAGGAATTGAACGAAGCTTTAACAAAAACCGCTGAAATGGTAGCAGATGCCTGTCCGACAGGGGCACTGGCGCTAAAAAATTAAAATCATTTGTTTATGGTAAAATATAGTTATTTATTATTTGCAATTTTCGTTTTATTCCCTTTTCAGGATCTTTTTCCGCAAGCATGGAACATGTTCCGGGGAAATCAGGCATTGCATGGCTATGTTGAAGAGGACTTTCCCCGTGAAATTGGTATCATCTGGACTTTTGCAACCCTGGATGAAATAAAAGCCTCCCCGGTAATTGCTGAGAATAAAATGGTAATCGGTTCAACGGATGGAAATGTATACTGTCTTGACATGCAAGGCAGACTGCTATGGAAATTTGCTACAGGCACAGCCATTGAAGGAACAGCATTGATTCTTGATGGTGACGTTTTTATCGGTAACCTTTACGGTACCATGTACTCGTTAAAACTTGAAAACGGAGAAAAAAACTGGGAGTTCACGGCTGAAAATCAGTTCTCGGGTGCACCCAACTATTGGAAAAACGGCGGTAAAACGTATATTCTCATCGGTAGCTATGATTATTACCTGTATTGTATTGATGCGGAAAAAGGCAATGTCATTTGGAAGTATGAGGCCAATAATTACATCAATGGCGCTGTTTCCGTGCATAACAACAAAGCCATCTTCGGCGGTTGCGATGGATTACTGCACATTGTAGATATTAACAACGGAAAGGCCGTTGACATGATTGAAATAGCCACCTATGTTGCTGGTTCTCCCGGCATTATTGGTGATATTGCTTTTATTGGGGATTACGACGGAGGATTTACTGCTACTGATCTGAAATCCAAAAAAATTAAATGGAACTGGACAAACGAAACAACGAACCTCCCATTTATAGCATCACCTGCGATTTACCATAATAAAATAGTGGTTGGCAACAGGGATAAATTTGTCTACTGTTTTAATAAAAACACCGGAGAAATCATTTGGAAATACAATACAGGAAACAAAGTGGATGCCTCTTGTGTTATCTCGACAACAAACGTTTTGGCAGGAAACATGAGAGGGGATCTTATCCTGCTTGACTTGAAAGATGGAAAGTTAATTTGGAATTACGAGCTGGGCAGTCCCATTTTTTCAAATCCTGTTTTGGTTAGAGATAAAATCATCGTGGGAGCAGGTGATGGAAGCATTTATTGTTTGGGAAAGAAATAACACTATAATAATGAAAATCTTACAAATTATTCCAGGCTCAGGTGGTAGTTTTTACTGCGGTAATTGTTTAAGGGATATCACGTATTTTGATGCTCTCAGAAAATTGGGGCACGACGTAGTTAAAATTCCCATGTACCTTCCATTGTTCTCAGATGAACATGATATCAAAGATGTCCCAGTATTTTACGGGGCTGTCAGTATGTATCTGAAATATGCTTATCCCGTATTTAAAAAAGCCCCTGCCTGGTTCGACAGGTTTTTAAACTCCAAACCAATACTTAAGATGGCAGCAAACATGTCGGGATCAACAAGGGCAACCGGATTGGAAGACATGACCATCTCCATGTTACTGGGAGAAGAAGGAAAACAAAAGGAGGAACTGGAAAAGATGGTCGACTGGATTGAAAAACACTTTCAACCCGATGTTATTCACCTGTCAAATGCACTTTTATTAGGATTGGCATTTAAATTAAAGGAGCGGATTAAAGCACCTGTATTTTGCAGTTTACAGGATGAAGACGTATGGGTGGATGTTATGAATCAACCATTCAGGGACAGGGTATGGAACCTGATGTCAGAAAAAGGAAAAGGTATTGACGGATTTGTTTCTGTAAGTAATTATTATGCAGAGGTTTCAAAAAGTAAAATGACATTGTTCGATGATCGGGTGCATACAGTTCATTTAGGTATAGATCCTGCAAAATATTCATTTAAAAATGCGTCCAAAAAAAACCGGAACATTGGTTTCATCTCAAGAATGTGTCACTCCAATGGCCTGGACATTCTGGTTGACGCCTTTATTTTAGTGAAAAGCAACCCGGGTTATGAAGATGTAAAACTCATAATAACAGGAGGAAATACCGGCGATGACAATTCGTATATACGATCGATCAAGAAAAAACTAAGAAAAGAGGGGCTTTCAAACCACGTTGAGTTTCAAAAAGATTTTGAGGGGCAGCCCAGGATGGATTATTTTGAAAAAGTCGCGATGATATCGGTACCTGTAAGAAATGGAGAAGCATTTGGCATTTATCTTGTTGAGGCACTTGCATGCGGCATTCCTGTGGTTCAGCCAAACCTCGGTGCTTTTCCCGAGATAGTGGAAAAATCAGGTGGCGGGTTAATATATGAGGAAAACACCCCTTCTCAACTGGCAGAATCTCTTCAAAAACTACTGGATGACAAGGAATTTCTTGATGAATTGAGCAAAAAAGCAAGGGAAAGTGCCGAAACCAGCTTTGATGTCAATCAACTTGCAGCAAATCTTATTGAAATATATAAATCAGTAAAAACAGAGGTTGATGTTACTGTCAGTTAAAGGTATTTCCAAATCATATACAAGCGGCAAAAAGGAAAGGACCATCCTGAACAATTTAAGCCTTGATGTTGAAAAAGGTGAAAAAATTGCCATTGTCGGGCCGTCCGGTTCAGGTAAAACCACGCTGCTGAACCTTGTGGGAACATTGGATAAACCCGATAAAGGCGAAATACAACTGTTAAACTATCAGTTAAGTAAAGTCTCGTACAAAGAACAGCTTCATATACGAAATAAAGAAATAGGATTTATATTTCAACTTCACCACTTATTGCCTTTTCTTAATGTTTTTGAAAATGTACTAATTCCCAGCCTGCCCGATAAACCGAATCAGGAGCAGTCGTTGGAAATAGCCGAATCCCTGCTAAAAAAAGTTGGATTATGGGAAATCCGGCACCAGAAACCAGGGGAATTATCGGGGGGCGAATGTCAGCGGGTGGCCGTTATAAGGGCCCTGATTAACAAACCTTCATTGATCCTTGCCGATGAACCTACTGGTGCATTGGATCAAAAAAACGCGGATTCGCTTATGGATCTTTTACTTGACCTGAATGAGCAGATGAATGTCACGCTTATCCTTGTCACCCATTCAACAAAACTTGCAAAAAAGATGGATAAACGGTATGAGATAAGCGAAGGGAAACTAAATCTTATGGCAAACTAAAAATACCTATATTTCATTAAATCCATGTATGTCA
>CAZAMT010000055.1:0-16884 GCA_964486145.1 uncultured Bacteroidales bacterium | reverse complement strand
ACCTAAGTTGAGCGGTACGAACGAAGTGAAGTAGCGCTTTTCCGCCTAGGCGGATAACCCCGACATAGAAAATGTTGCATTTCACTGAATGGGTAAGGTGAAATGCTTACTTTTTCTTCGTCGATTGAGCGTAATCGCTCAATTCGGGTACAAATCAGCATTCAATGTGTCGGTTATATTTTGGTAGTTCTTACTGTGGTTGTTTCATTAATCCAACAACCAATCGTGTAAGGATCTCCGTCTTTTAATCCCTGAAAAAAAGTTTCCTCGTTGTTTGGAAAATATTGAGAATACCGTTTGATTAATTCATTTGCTCTTTCCTGAACTGATGAATCTACGTTTTTTGCTTTCATATATTTATCAACAACAGCCCAGAATACGGCAGACTGTTCAAATTTATTGCCACATACCTTATTTCCGGATGCATATGCATTTCCTATCAATATGTAAGGATCTCCCCAGTCCGGATTCAATTCCAATGCTTTGTTGGCATATTTTTTTGCTTGTATATAATCCTTAAAATGAGTGTTCATGATGCCTCCCAGCTCATAATAATATTTGGCTTTTGTCTCACCATCATCCGCAAATTCAATGGCTTTTTCATAATAGTGTTTACTTTTTTCATAATCCTCTTTTGAATAAAACAATTTTGCCAGATTATAAGCTGATTCAGCCGAAGGTTCTTTTGCAAACAATTTTTCAGCCGCATTCGCAAATAGTACTGATTCTGTACACTCAAATTCTCTTAAATAGGTGGTTATTTTAGTGAGAATTTCTACATCCTCCGTATTTTCTTCGAATTTTGGAGAGAAATATCCAATTAACATTTCGCAATTGGGTGCCTTGCTGTCCATGAATATTTTTTCCACTGTTTCCATTGCCTTTTCGGTTTGGGCGCTTTTCTTTTTGGCAAGTTTTTGTTCGAGAAACTCTACATCCATGAAATAATTATCAGCAAATTCCTCAGCCGTAATTACCTCGTTAACATAAAGAATATAGGACGTTTGGATAAACGTTACCAACACGGCATCAAGGCTTTTGGCTTTCGATTTATCAACGGATTGTTTTAACAATTCATAACTATCCTGAACCCGCTCTTTATCGTAACGGAGCAAATCAATGCCTTTGATACCCAAAACATATCCTTCTTGCTTGTAATGTTCCATGCGCTGGTCATACAGAGCCATCAGTTTTTCAACAAATTTTTGTTTTTCAGCCTCATCAGAAGTATTTTCAATTTTATGTTTCAGAATTTTTGATCCATACAGATAAATATTCTTACTTCCTGAAGGGCAATTATTAAAGCAATACAACCAGGAATCATACGCCCTGTCAAACAAATTTATTTTTACAAATTCACTCATTGTTGACAGGTTTTTTGCACATTCCATTCGCGATGCACTATCAGGCCCGTATTTCGGATTTTCATGAGGCAACTGTCCATGAACCGAAAGATTCGCGATAACCATAATAACGAATAAAATTTTTCCCTTTTTCATAACTACAAGTTTTTCAATTTGTTTACCATAATATTGCAGGGTACAATCACGATTCTGCGAATATAACTGTCTTTTTTTTATATAAAAAATTAATTTCAAATTTCAAGCCATTCTTTTGTCATCAACATCAATTGATTATAATTCAGTTATATGGGATTATTGGCAGGAAAATTAAATTATTGATATCAACCAAACCTTCGCAATGAAATAACGTAAAGATTGGTGAAAATATATTTTTGATTATTCTGTAAAAATAATACACATATCTGATGAAACTGCTGAAATACTTGATTTTATTGATTTTACTGGCAATCATTACTGTGCCTGTTGTGTTCTTTTTCTCCTGGAAGCTAAGTGATGCTGAAAAGCTTGATATGCTTATTATGGATAAAACAGTGCTTAAAACCGAGACTGCTGAACATCGCTCAGTTATGTGGGTTTTAAATCATAACCGTATTTTTAAATCTGATAATAAACCATACTCAATAAATAAGGATTATTATGGATTTAAGCCCGTTAAGCCTTACTCCGGGAAGAAATATGAAATAAGATCGATTGATATTGAAGAAATTGACAGTCTGGCCAGTGCCAATGATATTCTTTATTTTACCGATACATATGGTGTGTTTTTTCATGAATGGCACAACATGGACAGTTATAACCGTCCATCATCCATCATTTATGGAGGCTTAAATCAAAACGATTACCTGTTAATACGTGAAATGTTAAAACGAAAAAAGCCGGTAATTTCAGAGTTCAATCTTCTCGGATACCCCACCAGTCCTCTCACATCCTACAAAGCCCAGCAATTATTTAATCTGAAATGGTCAGGATGGTCCGGTCGGTATTATCATTCATTAGATTACCAAAACAATGAAGAACTCCCCGAATGGATGGTGAACTTGTACAAGAAAAATCATAATGATGAATGGCCATTTAAAAATGGCGGCATTATCTTTGTTAAAAACGGTTCCAAAATGGTTGTATTGGAAGAGGGTACTCATTTAAGTGATAATGGATTTACCATACAAACCTCCAAATCAATGATGGCAAAATTTGGATTACCAAATGAAATTACCTCCGGTTGCTGGTTTGATATTGTTGAACCGCAAATAAATCAATATCAAGTAATCTCATATTTTAACCTTGATGTAACAAACAGCGCCAGTGATGAACTTAAAAAAAATGGAATTCCCACCAATTTTCCTGCTGTTTTGTACGGCGGAGAGGAATTTCCTTTTTACTATTTCAGTGGTGATTTTTCCAAAAACGATATGCCTTACTTCACGGCTTATTTAAAAGGAATAAAGAAATTTGATAATGTGTTTTACGGAAAAGACAAAAACGGTCACAAACAGTTTTTCTGGAAATATTACATTCCATTAATCACCAATATTCTTGAAAAATACAGCTACAAAGAAATAATTTGATTGTAAACTTCTTTCAAAAAGCCCGTCCGAAAATATTGGATGGGCTTTTTATTTATACTTTCGAAAGAATTGCATATTTTTGAAGTAATAAAACCAAAGCAATGCTGCATAACGATGTTACTTACGATTTGAGTTATCTTCAGTCAATATCAAATAATGATCAGGCATTTATCAATGATATGATTTTGACTTTTACCCAGGATACCCCGGCTTATTTGGAGGATATCCATCGTTACAATGAGGAAAAAGATTATTTTCGATTGTATAAAACTGTGCATAAATTCGCTCCAACGCTTATTTTTGTGGGTGCAAATAATAAAAATGCAGCGTTGGATCAACTTGAATATTTTGCTAAAGAGGAGATACAGCATGCGGAAATTACGAAATTAATATCTGAAATAACGGATTATTGCAATCAAATAATTGATCAGCTAAAAGAAACATTAAATAACTTAGAAAAATGAAGATACTCGTTTGTGAAGATGATACCATGACACTCAAAGCCATAGAACATAAACTAAAGCAAGACAGCTATGAAGTTATTACAGCTCAGGATGGAAAAGCTGCAAAAGAAAAACTGGCTAATGAAAAATTCGATTTGATCCTTACTGATTTGCATATGCCATATATTTCAGGTCTTGAACTGATTTCGTATATACGGAATGATCTTAAAATAAATGCACCCATTATTATGTTAACCAGGGTAGGTATTGAAGAAACCGTTTTACAGGCATTTGAACTTGGCGCCGATGACTATATTACCAAACCATTTAGTCCTGCGGAGTTGACCCTCAGGGTCAAAAAAATGCTATTGAAAAACAAGTAACCAATGTCCTTGAAAAACCCTAACCTATTAACCCTGCTTTTCATTGTTTATCTCTTCATGCATGTTCAGCAGATCTTTGCTGTTGAACCGAAAAGCTTTTTCAAATTCAAAAATATCAATTCAGTAAATAGTGATGTTTGGTTAAAACAGGTACAACAACCAGAGTTAGAAGATCAAGGCATTTTTTTATCTCATTTTTTTGATTTTTTTGAAAATCCGTATATTTTGCGAAGACATGTACTTACAGCAGGATATAAACATCAATTCGGGTTTGGAGAAATCATTCCCAAAATAAATATTGGTCAGAATGTAGGAAGAGGTGAATACTTCTTATCCTCACCCGGATTTCAGGTTGAGATGGATGCATATCCCATCATTGATCCAACAAGTTATTTATATTTAAATGCCGGATTTTCGGGAAGTGAAATATTTCCTGAACAAAGATATGGAGCTGAATATTTTAAAAGTGTTTTGCAGAATTGGGAAGTTTCAGCGGGTTTCAGATATTTAAAGTGGGAAGATGATATATTTTTATTTACCGGCTCAGTTGCCAGGTACCTATCATCCTGGTGGATATCATTCCGGCCGTACATCGCTGTATCTTCATCGTCAACCTATCAGGATTCGTATCATTTAACCATTCGAAGATATTTCAATCCGCACCGCGAATATCTCTATTTCATACTTTCAACAGGTGATTCTCCTGACCAACCCGTTTTTTTAATTGAAAATTTCGGTAATTTTAGCAGCTCCAAGATTCAAATAGGTATTATAAAAACAATTTATAATCAAATTATTGGGAAAATAGGTTTCGGATATCAATATGAGGAATTCCAGGATGATATCTACAGAAACCGTTTTCAATCAGTTATTGGAGTGGAATATAGATTTTAGCTAAACCTAAGTATGCTTCTAACAAATTGTTTATCTGCTTTATTAATCGTTTTTCATTGGGGAAAATATCATACTTATTTTGCCGACTGGTTTCACAATGAGAGGTTCTCACTAATATTTGTATTGCTGGCAATTATTGCGTTTTGCCTGCTAACAATGACAGTAATCCTGGTTTTTGTATTGATACTTCGCACAAAAAGAAACAGGGATTCAAAAAAAATTTTTGCTTTAAAAAGCGATTATCAAACAAGTTTGATCAATTATCTTTATGAAGAAGCGAATAGAGAAACTGAATTTGAGAAAATAAAACAAATAGCCACAAATGCCTTTTGTAAAAATGTTCTGATTGAGGAGATGATTGATTTAAGCATTAATCTTTCAGGGGAACCCAAACGAATACTAAGAAACCTCTATATATCACTTGGTTTACATGATGATTCAATACAAAAAGCATATTCTTCGCAATGGCATATAAAAATAAAAGGATTTCGTGAGTTGGCATTTATGGATATTCATGATGCCAATGTTGAAATCAAAAAGTGCCTGAACAGCTCTAATCCCATTCTTAGAATGGAATCTCAACTTGCCCTGGTGCGATTAAACGAGGAGGATCCATTTCATTTTTTAGACTACATAAAAGAGCACTTTACAGTTTGGGAACAAATGAATGTTTATGAAACCATAATTTACCATAACCTTCCCATACCGGATTTCAGCCGATGGTTAAACTCGGAAAATAAATCAATTATCATTTTTTCGTTGCGAATGATAAAACTATTCAAACAGGACCAATGCATACCTGAAATTTTGAAATTATTTGAATACCCTGATGAAGATGTTCGGAATGAATTATACATAACCATGGGGGCTTTTCCAACCATTGATGTTCGTAAAGCATTGAAAAACCAGTTTTTAATTGAAAGTTATGAAAATCAACTTGCCATAGTTAAGTCATTAACTAAATATGGCGATAAACAAGACATTGAATTTTATAAACGCATCATCGAAGAACATGAAGATGTTTATATTCAAATTGAGGCTGCGAAAGGAATTCGAAAGGCCGGCTCTACAGGGAAACTTGAATTACAAAAGCTGGTGGAATCTGATGACTATCGAAATTATCAAATCATTATCAAACATGTTCTTGACGAACGTCTCTGAAAAATAAAACAATGGAGCAAATCTTAAATTTTTTGCAATACCTTGTCGAATCATCATTACTGCTGATTACCTTCATAATATTTGGTACGTATATTTTACTGGCAACAATATCGGCTGTTACGCTGATAAGGTATATGAGAAAAAACAGTTACGTTGATTATAACTCTCTTATCCTTGCTCCCCTTATGCCATCCATCTCAATCATTGCTCCGGCTTACAATGAAGAGCACAGTATTGTTGAGAATATTCGTGCCCTGCTTTCAGTATATTACAACGATTACGAGGTAATTATTGTAAATGATGGCAGCCGGGACGGAACCCTTGAAAAAATTATCAAGGCATACGACATGGAAAAAGTGAATTATGCCTTTGAATACCAGATACCATGTGAAAGAATTAAGGGGGTGTATAAATCAAGAAATCGCTCATTAACAAAACTTACACTCATAGATAAAGTGAATGGAGGTAAAGCCGACTCTTTAAATGCCGGAATAAATGTTTCAAGGAGCAAATTAATTGTAAGCATCGATGCTGATTCAATTCTGGAACCCGATGCCCTGTTAAAAATGGTAAAGCCTTTTATTGAGGAAAAAGATAGACGAGTAATAGGCACTGGTGGTGTGGTACGTATTGTTAATTCCTGCGAAATTGATGGTGGTGTTATTAAGGAAATTCACCTGCCAAAAGATATGTTGGCACGTATCCAGGTACTGGAATACACACGGGCATTTTTAATGACACGCATGGCATGGAGCCAACTGGACGGATTGCTTTTAATTTCAGGAGCACTGGGTATGTTTGACAAGGAGATAGTAATTAAATGTGGAGGATATGATATTCAAACGGTTGGTGAAGATATGGAGCTGGTAGTGAGAATGCGGCGATACATGAAGGAAAACAAAAGAAAATATGAAGTAACATACATCCCTGATCCCTTATGCTGGACAGAGGTACCAACTAACTATAAAATACTTTCCCGGCAACGTAACCGATGGACCCGCGGAACGGTGGAAACATTGTTTAAACACCTCAAGGTTTTTCTGAATCCAAACTACGGCAGATTTGGAGTTCTCGGTTATCCGTACTGGTTTTTCGTTGAATGGCTGGGGCCCATCATTGAATTCTGTGGAGTAACCTATTTTGTCATCCTTGCAATCATGGGTAAACCAAACTGGCCGTTTTTCCTGTTGCTTCTCACGTTTGTTTATGTTTTATCTGTAACGATGTCAATTTGGTCAGTTTTATTTGAAGAAATGACCTACCATAAATACGAAAAGAAGAGAGATGTTCTTCGACTTATGGGAACCGCATTTCTCGAACCTTTTGTATTTCATCCATTTACAGTTGTTTGGGCCATACGTGCAAATATCGATTATTTTTTACTTGGTAAAAAGGGATGGGGTAAAATGGAACGAAAAGGGTTTTATTCCTCTGCTTCTTCAAAAGATAAAAATTAATCCGACTCCGGTTGTACGTGATAAAGTATTTTGTAAACTTTCATTAAATGCACGCTACACAATAATAAGAAAACATTCCCTTTCGTTGGAAATGCTATAAATACCTGAAAAATGAAAGAAAATCTGACCGTACATGTATTTCAACCCGATGTGACCTGGGAAGATCCAACTGCCAATAAAGCGAAATATGAAAACTGGTTGAGAAAAATGGATGATCCGCAGAAATCACTGGTGATATTTCCTGAAACGTTTCTTACAGGATTTTCAATGAATACAAAGTTGTTAGGCGAGGGTATGGATAGTAAATCTGTTGGCTGGATGAAAGATATGGCATCGAAATACCAAAAAATACTGGCTGGCAGCCATATCATCAGGGATGGAGACAAGTTTTTTAACCGGTTTTTATTTTCATTTCCTGATGGCCGGGTTGAAGTTTATGATAAACGACATTTGTTCAGAATGGGAGAGGAGCACAATCATTTTGCTAAAGGGGAAAGTAGAAAAATTATCGGAATAGGAAATTGGCGCATAATGCCAGTTATTTGCTATGACATTCGTTTTCCAGTATGGATACGTAATCGAAATGATTATGATGTTTTAATTTGCATTGCAAACTGGCCTGCTGTCAGACAACCGGTTTGGAATAATTTGCTTGTTACCCGTGCCATTGAAAACATGAGTTATGTGATTGGGGTAAACCGGGTTGGAAAGGATGGTAACCAAATTCAATATGTCGGAGGTTCGCAATGCATTGATCCGAAGGGAAATTATATGTTGAAATCCGATGATCAGGAAGCCATATTTACTTTCGTCCTGGAGAAAAATCCATTGGAAAACTTTAGAAAAAAATTTCCTGTACATTTGGATGCTGATGATTTCATTATTAAATGAAACAGACCTCCGACAAAGCGGAGCAAGCTATCCGCCAATTGTCGGACAAGTTGTCTGAGATAATTATTGCTCAAATTTTTAATCTAACAATTACATCCTCCACCATGATGATGATGATGTTCTTGATCATCATCATCATGTTGACATCCGCAACCTTCGCACCCACCTTGTGAATGGACATGACCGTGTTGTAATTCCTCCTCGGTAGCTGCACGTATATCTGAAATTTCACCCTGAAAATATAGATTGTCTCCTGCCAAAGGATGGTTGAAATCCATTTTTACCTGTTCATCCGTTAACTCCAGCACAACTCCATTCAATTTATTGCCTGATGTATCCTGCATGGGTATAACGTTTCCAACTTTTAAAAGGCTGTTATCCACACTTCCGTTGATTTCAAAAGCCTGCTTAGGAACATTTACAATAGCATCACGGTTGATCTCACCATAAGCTTCCTCTGCCGATAACTGGAATGCAAATTGTTCTCCTTTTGCCAATCCTTTTAAATTATTCTCAAAAGTTGCCAACAAACCGCCTGACCCATATAGAAATGTAAGTGGATTATCACTTGTTACTGTTTCAACAACTTCACCCTGGGCGCTGTCTTTTCTCAGTTCATAGGTTACTGAGACAACTTTATCTTTTCCAATTTCCATAATTCCCTTTTTTTAATGATGTTGTAAAATTAATATAATCTAAATAAAAATACAATTTAGTTATTGTTACAAAATTATGAATAAACCGCAAAAAATAACGACATTCACTATTAAATCTATACAAAACTGCTGAATGTTTTCAGCATATTCGGGATATTTCAAAAAATCGATTACATTAGTATGTTAAATTAATTTTCTGTTTTGAAACTGATTTTAAAAGTTGGATTGTTGATTCTAATTACTTGTATCTCACCAGTGATACATGCACAAATTTGTCATGGCGGGAAACCGGTAAATGAGGAAACCTTACCCTCAGAAGTTTACACAATAAAGTTTCCAAAAATTTCGGAAAATGAAATATATGCATTAAAAAGTCAATCGACGCTTTGTCATAAAACCCTTAAATTTGCTAAAGTTCTTCAAACCAATATCAATCCTGACGATGAAGGTTATTGGACCAAAACACCAGGAGGCAAGAAGATATGGCGTGTTAGACTTGTTTCTCCCAATGCATTGTCACTGAATGTAACTTTTGGAAAATATAAACTCAATGAAGGAGTAAGTATTTTTCTTTACGATCCTGCCAAAAAATATGTCATTGGTGCATTAACCAGTAAAAATAACAATTTGGATAAATTGCTGGCAGTTTCGCCTGTTCCGGGTGATGAATTAATCATTGAACTTCAGGTTGATAAAAATGTAGAATCATATGGAGAGTTGGAGCTAACTTCAATTGGTCATGATTATATTGGTATTTTTGATTACATCCAAAAAGATGGCCAGTTTGGCCGATCAGGCAGTTGTAATGTAGATATAAATTGTATCGACAGTCCTTCCATTCAACTCATAAAACGGGCTGTTTGTAGAATCATTTACAATAACAACGAATTGTGTACAGGAACCCTGGTAAACAATACCACCCAGGATGGCCGACCTTACCTTCTCACGGCCAACCACTGTATTCCCAATCAGGCAACGGCCAGTACGGCTGTTTTTTTATTTGGGTATGAAAGCCCGGTTTGCAATGGTCCTGATGGAAACAGCACATGGTCAATTTCCGGATCACAACTTCTGGCAACAGCAAAATCCATTGATTTTTCGCTGGTCAATCTTTCCAAAGAAATACCGAAGTACTATTTCCCGTATTTTGCCGGTTGGGACCATTCCGATAAAGATCTAACAAATACGTTTTCCATTCATCATCCCTGGGGTGATGTTAAAAAAATATCATTTGATAATGGAACTCTTGTAAATGACAGATACAGTTCTGATTACCAACCAAATTCTCACTGGCGTGTCGTGAAGTGGGATGAAGGAACCACTGAGCCGGGATCCTCCGGATGCCCCATATTTAATAACAACTTCATGCTTGTAGGTGATTTGACGGGAGGTGATGCAACATGCGCTAATCCTGTAAACGACTATTACACAAAATTTTCAATGTCATGGGATTTTTTCGATGAATCGGATAAGCAACTAAAGAAATGGCTGGATCCAATTGAAACAGAGCTGCAATCAATAAATGGCTATTTTCCTTATGAAGAGATATTTACCACCTGTGAAAAAAATGCAAATTATATTGAAAACGATAAAATATCCCTTACCAAGCCTGAAACCGGATGGGGTTTCTGGAGCGGCCATTCGTCATACCAGTTTTCAAGCTTCGCAGAAAAATTTCAGAACGATACCGTTCTGCAAATTCCTGGTATCTATATGCAGATTGCACGACTTCCGAAGAATGATACAGGGACTATTTATATCAAACTGTGGTCCGGAGATGAATTCCCGGGTTTGCTGCTTGCGAAAAAAAGATACTCATATACTCAGCTTATAGCAGGAGAAGAAATCTATTTGCCATTTGATACCGTGGTAAACGTCAAGGGAAATTATTTTGCAGGTTATGATATCAGTTACCAGGCGGAGAGCGATACATTTGCTGTCTACCAGGTAAACAGTTCAATAAAGTCTCCTAGTAAATCCTTTTATTTTAAAAATAATCTTGGCTGGCAAAAATACAGCCGTATTTCACAAGTTCCTCAATATGCAACCCTTGCAGTATGTCCGCGTGTATGTGGAATTACAAATAAAAAGAAACCAATCATTGATGATGGAGATGAACCTGTTATTTTTCCAAATCCGGCATTTGATTTACTCAGTGTAGATTTTAAAAATACCGATGTTAAACATATTTCTCTTTCCATATATGACCTCAGTGGACGACTTGTCCAAAAAACCAGTACCATCGTCTATTATAGAACAATGTACGTGGATTTGAATAAACTTCAGACTGGCATTTACGTATGCGAAATTATCGTAAATAACAAAAAATTTTCGAGAAAACTGGTTGTCGCGGACAAATAGTTTTCTAACGAAGTTTATTAAATAAAGGTATTGATTATGAGTAGGTTAAGTGTCGTTTCCGTTTTGCTGTTTTCCTTTCTATCCATGGTATCAGGCCAGAAAAACTATGTTGAAGCAGATGGTATTATTGAGTACCACAACAGAATTCCATTATCGGGAGCTACACTTGTTCTTTACGATGGTGACAGGAAAGTAAAAACCCTGAAAACAGATCAGGAAGGACACTACAATTTTATCCTGGAATATAACAAAGAATACATCCTGGAAATATCCAAAAAAAATCTGGTGACCAAGAAAGTGAAATACAATACAGTTATGCCACCCAAATCAAAAGGCGGATGGTGGGTAGGTATACCCATAAACCTGTATGAAGTTTGCCCGGGAATTGATGCATCCCTATTTGAGGAGCCGGTTGCCATTATTCGATATGATAAAGGCAAAAAAGAATTTGAAGCTGATCCCGTATATGATAATCGGATGAGAAGCAGGGTAAGATCCTTTGAAAGTAAGAACAATGCATGTTTGGAAGATAAATTCGTAAAACTTGTTCGCGATGCCGAACAACTGGCAAAAAACAACAAATATGATGAAGCCTGGAAACTTTTCAAAGAAGCTTCCGAGCAACGTCCCTGGGAACCATATCCAAAAGAAAAACTAAATGAATTGAAAGCTTCCGCCGCAAAGCAGGACGCAAAAAAAACGATGTATGACCAGAATATTGCATTGGCAGACAAACTAATGAACGAGGGAAATTACATTGCTGCAAAAAGTTATTATAAACGCGCATCTTCAGTGCGACCTTCCGAATTATACCCCGGCCAAAAAATCAGGGAGATTGATGGTAAACTGGCAAAAAAGGAAAACCAGTACCAGGCATCTCTTAAGAACGAATACAAGGAGAAGCAGGAACAAGCAAAAAAACAGGAACTTGAACAGCATAATAACGAAATTCAATACCAAAATATATTAAAAAGTGCCGATAATTTATTGGCTGTTAGGCAATACGAAGCTGCCAAAACAAAATTCGCAGAAGCCCTCGCATTGAAGCCCGATGAACAGTATCCGAAACTGAAGATTGATTATATCGACAAAAAACTAAGTGAGCAGGCGCTTCTTGCTGAAAAACAAGAAGTACAAAAAAAATACAACAAAGCCATTACTGACGGTGACGGATATATGGCCATCAATGAGTATTCTCTTGCCAGGCAATCATACAACCTTGCACTGGCCATGAGACCTAATGAATCGTATCCGAAACTGAAAATTGCTGAAATAAATAAAAAGATTGCAGAAGAAAATAACCATAAATTGCAGCAACAAAAAGAAAACAAAAAGTACGATGATTTTGTACGCCTTGCAGATAATTATTTCAATAATGGAAATTTGAATCAAGCTTTGGACATGTATACTCAGGCAGTTGGTGTAAAGCCGAATGAATCATATCCAAAAGAAAAAATACGCTCCATTAATGAACAATTGCATGCAATACAATTAGAAAAACAAAAAGCCGAACAAGAGGAGAAAGAATATAAATTGGCAATTGAACTGGGAGACAGGATGATTGAAAAAGGAGATTTGACAAATGCGAAACTACAATTCATGAAAGCTCTCAGGGTGAAGAATAACGATGTTTACGCACAATCAAAAATCAACGAAATCGATGCCCGGGTCGCATCACTTGAAGCCCGTAAACTTGCTGCAACCGAACAGAAGAAAGAGTATAATTCACTTATCACAGCGGCGGACGAGTTGCTAAATGGTGCCCGCTATGATAACGCAAAAAATACGTACAAGAAGGCATTGGAAATTGATCCCAGTTCTGATTATGCACGAAAAAGAATTGCACAAATAAATGATATTCTTGCTAAATTAGCCGCCAGTAACAAAATCATTGAAAAAGAATCGAAAAAAATAAAGAATGAAAGTTTATCGGATCTTAAATTTAAAGATAATGCTGAACTGGAAATATACCTGGTAGAGCTTAAGCAAAAATATCCGGAAGGAATAACACTTGAAATTTACAAAGAAGAAAAAAAGACCATACGAAGATTCATTGTTGTTAGAAATGACCAAGCAACCGAATACAGAGAAATACAGCATTACTGGGGTGGCTACGATTATTCAAAGAATGACAAGCCAATTACGCAACAGTATTTTTCACAACAAACCAAACGTCGCACTAACGAATACTATAATATGGTGGAAATGTAGTGCAGTGGCAGTGTTGTTGATTTACAGTTGCTCAAACCGGGATGAAACTTCAATTAAGAACAACGACAAGACTGTAGGCCTTTCTCATGCAAGGCATTTTGAAATACGGAAATTTGACAATGGCTTTAAATTGCATGTATTCAATCCCTGGCAGGGCGCCGAGGATGTAGTATTTACATATATTTTAACCAATCAACAACCTGTTCCTGAAAAAACGGGCGATACTACCTTTATATTCTTTCCTGTGAATAATGTTATATGTTTATCAACTACACATATTGCGTTTCTTGATGCCATCAATCAGACCAGTACAATTACGGCATTATCGGGGAGTAAATATGTGTTTAACAAAGAAGTACGTGAGAAAATCGACAATAACCAAATACTTGATGTTGGTTTCCAGGAACAGTTAAACTACGAATTGATTCTTACGTTGGAACCCGATGTTGTTTTTGCTTATGGGATAAATTCTCAAAACATGGGATATTATCAAAAGATCCAGGAAATGGGGATTCCGGTAGTTTTCATTGCAGAATACCTTGAAAAATCCCCTCTCGGTAAAGCCGAGTGGGTGAAGTTTGTAGGTGCATTTTTTGATGCTTTGCCTGCTGCGATGAAATTTTACAGCAACATTCAATCCAATTATCAACATCTGGTTTCGCTTACTGATTCTGTTAAAAACAAACCGGTTATAATGGCCGGGCTCCCGTTTCAGGGCACCTGGTATATATCTGGCGCAAATACCAATCTTGCAACATTCATAAACGATGCTGGTGGTGAATACCTGTGGGAAGACTTAACCGAATCAGAGGTATATCCCATGGATCTGGAGCATGTTTTTGCAAGATCAGATGAAGCTGAACTGTGGATTAACCCGGGCAGTGCCAATTCAATGAAAGAAATTGTTTCCATGGATGCACGTATGGTATCTTTTCATACATTTGCTTCAAATAATATTTACAACAACAACGCGCGTCAACATCAGGCAGGGGGAAACGATTATTTTGAATCAGGTGTTGTAAACCCTCACATAATTCTTAAGGATTTAATTTCTATTTTTCATCCGGAATTATTGCCTGAACATGAACTTATTTATTACAAAAAATTGGAGTAGCCTTCGTTGTATGTCATTTCATTTTTAACCTTTTTCGAGTATCATGAAATTCAATTAAAATAAGCATTATGGCCACTAAACGAAAACTTAAAAAGGAAATAAAATACCTTGTAAACGATTTAATTGCAGAATGTGAGGTTTACATGAAATTTCATCCGGAAGCAGATCAAACGAAAATTGAAAAGACCATTCTTGACCTCAAGGATATGGAGAAAGCTATCATTGCGGACATAAATACAAGGTACCCTGAAAACTCACCATCGGATCGTAAAAAGCATTACAACTCCATTTTTAATACTTCAAAAAACGAACTTATTTCAATGCTTGATGAACTGCCTAAATCCGGTAAATAAAGAATGTATCAGTCGTTCGGTAAAAATACCATCCGCTATTTTCTTTTGTTGATTGGCCTGATTGGTCTTTTTATTCTTAACATTTCCATTGGTTCTGAAAAAATTCCGGTGGTAGATGTATTTAAAATATTGATTGGTAAAAGTTCGGATAATGTCATTTGGGAAAAAATAATTCTCCTTTATCGGATGCCGAAAGGATTGACTGCCGTAATGGCTGGTATGGCCCTGTCCGTTGCAGGCTTACAAATGCAAACGGTATTTCGGAATCCTCTTGCAGGCCCTTATGTTCTTGGAATCAGTGCCGGAGCAAGCCTTGGGGTTGCGTTGCTGGTATTGACATTTTCATCAGGTACGTTTATCCAAACAACAGGCAGTTGGTCTGTTATTGTAGCGTCATGGATTGGTTCCGGCCTCATCCTTTTTCTTATTTTTCTGGTTTCTCTCAAAGTAAGCGATATTATGACCATTCTTATTCTGGGGATTCTTTTTGGAGGAATAAGCGGTGCCATTGTTACAATATTGCAGTATTTCAGTCCTGAAACAGCTCTCAAATCATTTGTGGTATGGACCATGGGGAGTCTTGGTAATGTCACTACCGAACAATTGAAATATTTTGTTCCTATCATTGTTATCGGCCTCCTTGCAGCATTTATTTCATCCAAATCACTCAATGCCATGCTTCTCGGCGAATCCTATGCCAAAAGCATTGGCGTTAACACATCTGTTTCACGCAATGTAGTTTTTGTGTCAACATGTATTCTCGCTGGCACTACAACTGCATTTTGTGGTCCTGTTGGCTTCATTGGCATAGCAGTACCACACGTGGCCAGGCTATTCCTGAGAACCGCGGACCACAAGCACTTAATTGTAACCTCGGCATTAACCGGAGGCATTGTTTTGCTGATCAGTGATATATTGAGTCGAATGCCCGCGAATAACCTGGTTTTACCTATTAATTCGATTACTTCGCTCATTGGTATTCCTGTGATTATCTGGATAATCGTAAAAAATAAGAAAATTAACAGAGCCTTTTAATGATAAAAACGGCCATTGCCATAAAGAATCTTGACATTGGATACAAAACCGGAAAAGATGCCGCGAGGGTTCATTCCGGGATTCATCTCAATGTCCTTGAAGGAGAAGTTATTACACTTATCGGCGCCAATGGTATCGGAAAAAGTACATTGTTAAAAACACTGACCAGATTTTTACCTCCCATTTCCGGAGAAGTGGTGTTGTTTGGAAAAAATATCAATAATTATAATCGAACCGAATTTGCAAAAACCATGAGCTTCGTTTCAACCGATATAATTTCCGTAAATAATCTGAGAGCCAAAGAAATGGTTGCTCTTGGACGGCATCCGTATACCAATTGGCTTGGCAGCATTACCGAAAGTGATCATGCAGCGGTTCAAAAAAGTCTGAGCGATGTTAGCGCGAAACATCTTGCAGAGAAATTTGTCAACGAGTTGAGTGATGGCGAACGACAGCGAATTATGATAGCCCGGGCGCTCGCTCAAAATACCGGGGTAATTATACTTGATGAACCAACCGCTTTTCTTGATCTGCCTAATAAATATGAGATCTTTCATTTGCTTGTCAGGCTTTCAAGAAAAGATAACAAAACCATCATCCTTTCGAGCCATGACCTCAATATTGCCCTGACCGAAGTTGATAAGGTCTGGCTTATGAACAGGAATGAAATCATCGAAGGTGCGCCGGAAGATCTTATTCTTCAAAATCATCTTTCCGGTTTTTTAAAGGGGACGAATGTGACATTTGATTCTAACGAAGGTTCATTTAAACTTCATCGAAAAATACATTCAAAGATCCAGGTTTCCGGTGAAGGATTGACTTCTTTGTGGACAATGAAAGCATTGGAAAGACAGGGTTTTCAAATGGATTCAAATGCTGCTTATGAAGTCATCTGCACGATGAAAAACGGGTTTCACTGGGTACTGAAGGATAAAGAATTACGGAAATCATTTGACTTTGATAATATTTATGACTTAAATTTACACTTAAAACTAA
>CAZAMT010000054.1:12455-17541 GCA_964486145.1 uncultured Bacteroidales bacterium | reverse complement strand
TGTAAATCAAATGGTACTTAACGAAGAAATTTTTAACTTTCGGCGTATTACGCTTGCACCTATTTTTGTGCTGTGCGGATATTCGTGTATTGCAGTGGCCATCATGATAAAAAATAAGTACTAACAGGCTGCATTTATGTTATTTGGTAAACAAACATACAATAAACTCTCCGATGAGCGCTTGATGCAAATGCTGGTCAACGGGGATTCGATGGCTTTCAACCAATTATATCACCGGTATAAGGAACGGCTGCTTTATTACTTTTACCGAATGCTTTTTAACTCACGGGAGAAAGCACAGGATTTTGTGCAGGATCTTTTTTACAGGATGCTTGATAAGCCGTACCTTTTTGATCCGAAGCGAAATTTTTCCACCTGGATCTTCAGCATTGCCAACAACATGTGTAAAAATGAGTACCGCCGGCTTGAAGTGCGAAAAGGGACAACAATTGAGGATAACCTGGACTGTTTCTATGATCAGGAAACGACAACCAAAGAAAAAAATAAGCTTGTCGAAAAAATATTTAGTGCTCTGAATGACGAAAGTGAAGAGCACCGAAGCTGCTTTCTTTTGAAATACCGGGAAGGCTTTAGCATTGATGAGATTAGTGAAATACTCGAAGTTTCAAAGGGGACAGTAAAATCACGCCTGCATTACACCCGGAAAAAAATGCAGGAAAAATTTAACCATTTGTATTATGAATTATAAATTACTCCGTCATGGATATTGAAAAATTTTTATCTTCCGAATTAGAGAATGATGCTTTACCATTTGAAATGGATCCCGGAGCGGAGCAACGACTGTTGCATGCTGCAAATATATTTGCATCAAAGCATAATATACGAAAGAATTCCATCATTGAACCGCTTATTACTCTGTTTTCAATGCCTCTGGCTGGCGTGAAAGTAGCTTTTATTGCTTTACTGATCATGTTTTCAGTTGGTACCGGCAATTTCATTTTCAATTCCCAAACCCCGTTGCACTGCGATTCAACGGCTGTGCATGAAGAATTAACCGATTCATTGCATCATTTTCAGGAGGTTGCTATTGATTCTGTTGTTAACTGAAAAAGTAATTGCTATTTTAAGCTATAATTTCCTTGTGTTAATGAACGTCCATTTAGATTACAATCATAACACTGGTACCTCCGTTTTCCCTCGAACGAATGGATATATTTCCACCATGAAGATTCAGAATTTGTTTCGAAAGGTTTAAACCAATTCCATTTCCATGTTCTTTTGTAGTAAAAAAAGGTATAAAAATATTATCCAAATCTGCTGCCGCAATGCCTGTACCTGTATCTGCCACAGTTAAACATGTGCGCCCCGCCTCGTTCATATTCACATGAATGTCTATTTCCTTTTTTTTAACCGTTTCAACGGCTTCAATGGCATTCTTTACCAGGTTTAACATGACCTGATTCATGAGGTTTTCATCAGCATGAATATGCCGGCAACTGTTGCTTAACAAAATATTAAATTTAATGTCGGTATCTCTAATCATTTCTGTAATTAGCGTCTTCAATCGTTTTAACCACGCCTCCAGCTCCATTTTTTGCTTGTCCGGCTTTGGTATTTTATTGAGTTGCCTGTAGTTTTGTACAAAATTCATCAGACCATTGCTCATTTCATCAATGACTTTTAACCCGTTAATTGTAGTTGAAATGGTTTTCTCGTTGATATCACCGGGTTGTTTTTGATTGCCATTCTGAGAATAAAGCCGCGTCAATGTTTGGGAGAGAGACGTAATCGGCGCTATTGAATTCATGATTTCATGTGTCATTACCCGGAAAAGTTTATGCCATGATGCCATTTCCTGCTCATCAAGTTCTTTCGTGATATCCTGCATGGATACTACCCGGAATGTTTTTTGGTAATATTTAATTAATGTGCTTGATATGGATAGTTCATACCTTTCGCCGTTTGTTTCAATACGCAAAGTTTTGGTTTCTCCGGGACGAAGTGTTTGAATCAGATTATACAACTTCGGGTTGTTTTGCTTTAGTCGTTCAAGATTAGATGTGTAGCTCACATTTAGATATTTTCGGGCTGCATTATTCATCACATTAAAATTACCTGATTCATCGATGGTAATAAAACCGGTAAATGAATATTCAATGAGCGTCTTTAAAAGGTTTTCATTGTATGCACTTTCAATTTTTGTCCTCCGGATAATATCATTGATATGGTTGAGACTATCATAAAGGTCCCGGACAGGTTTATTTTTTATATCATAAGGAAATTTTATCGATGTATCCTCATTTTTGATGGCGTTGTTAAAATAAGCTAATCGCCGGTTGGTTTTGTTCAGATAACCAATCAGCGACAAGGTCTCAACGCTCAAAACCACAGCCCCTGCCATAATTGCAGCAATGCTGTTGTACCTGAACACCATGAAAGCCATTCCCACACTGGTACAAGTTATAAGTAACACGTATAAAACAATGTTCAGGTATAAGTTTTTAGACATCATATTTTTTCAGTTTATTGTACAATGTCTGTCTTGATATTCCCAGTTGCTGAGCAACAGAAGAGTAATTACCGTCATTTTTGTCAAGGGCATCAAAAATAAGTTGCTTTTCCATTTCTTCAAGGGTAAGCGATACATTTGAACTGGTATAACCCGCACTTTTAAAGTAAAAATCGTTTGGTGTTATGGTATTGGTATCGCTCAGAATAACTGCTTTTTCGATGGTGTGCTCAAGTTCACGGACATTTCCCGGCCAGTGATATTTTTGTAACTTTTTTAAGGCTTCGGAACCCAGTTTCATCTGAGGTTTACGGTATTTTTGTGCCAGGTGTTTAAGGAAAAAGCCGGCAAGTACTTCAATATCTTCAACCCGGTCACGTAATGGTGGTACCTCCATATGGATGGTATTTAAGCGGTAAAGCAAATCTTCTCTGAACTGACCGTTTGCAACCACATCAGAAATGTTGGCATTGGTTGCACTGATAAGCCTGATATTAAATGGTACCGGTGTGTTTGAACCTACCGGGGTAACCGTTCTCGTTTGAAGCACAACAAGAAGTTTGGGTTGCAGATGCAGGGGTATGTTACCGATTTCATCCAGGAAAAGCGTTCCCATATGGGCCAGTTGAAACTTACCTGTGCGATCCTCGCAGGCATCGGTAAATGCACCTTTTTTATGGCCAAAAAGTTCACTTTCAACAAGGGATTCGGGAATTGCTCCAATGTCAACGGTAACCAGCAATTCATCAGCACGTAACGACTGGTTATGAATTTCACGGGCAATTACTTCCTTGCCTGTTCCATTCTCGCCGGTCAATAAAACATTCGCATCCGATTTGGCCACTTTTTTAATTAACTGTTTGATTTTTAACATGGGCTTTGAAGTACCTATCAAAATTTGTTGGTCCCGGTTAAAGGCACTTTTCAATGACGTTGTCTTGCATTTTAGTTCATGTACCTTCAGGTTGGATTTTCGTAGTTTGAATGCAGCATTCAACGTTGCCAGCAGCTTGTCGTTGTCCCAGGGTTTTAAAATAAAATCGCAAGCACCTTTTTTTAATGCCTTTACTGCCAGCTCCACATCTCCATACGCTGTAAACATGACAACTTCAATGTCCGGGTCAAACTGCTTTATTTCATTTAACCAGTATATGCCTTCATTTCCCGTATTTGCTCCGGCTTTAAAATTCATGTCAAGCAATACCACATCAATTTTATGGCTTTGCAACAACGAATGCAATTGCTTCGGAGATGTTAACGTAATAACCTCTTCAAACTCTTGTTGTAAAAAGATTTCCAGTGCACTCAGCACATTTTTGTTGTCATCAATGATAAGAAGGTTTCCTTCAGCCATGGTTGATACTAAAAATTTAATTTCATTCAATAATAAATAGAACGATTCATCAACAAATGTAAGGTCTCACAACTTGAACATGAAAAAAGTGTCAAAATATTTTACATTCAGGTGTAAAAAATATGTACATTCTTATTATTTATAAATATTTATTCGTTTGAAAATCAAAACCGTATTAACTTTGGTACAGGTGTTGAAATTATCCAAAACAATAAAAATCTTTAGATAATTATGAACAAGGCAATTTACATTTCAGGGATAGCAGGAATTTTATTGCTTGTTATCGGAACGCTGGGAATATTTTTAGAATTTGCTGAGAACAAAACCATCTTCGCTGTGGGTCTTTTTTTGATTTTCCTGGTATTTCTTCCACTGGTAATTCTTCGGAAAAATCAACACAACAGGAAAATAGACGGTATCATTCAATCGTACAGGAAAAAGCCGAAAGGGGATATGAATGCCACCGAACTAAAAACAACCAACAAAGGATGGAATATGAATAATTCACCATACCGCGAACGCAAATCGGGATTGAGCTGGGGAGGTGGTAATATTAGTGCGGCACAGGCAAAACGCGGCAGTCGGAGATCATTTTTAAAGTGATATCAACGCATGAAACGCAATTTTTAACAGGTGTTCCGAAGTTTGTCGGGAAGTAATAAAAAAATAAGATAATCCCATACGAATTTTATATTAATAATCATTAACCAGTTCATTATGATTCAGCTAAACAACATTTTCAGGTATTATGACAGCAAATTCCAGCGGTCGTTTGTTTTAAAAGATATCCATTTAGAGGTAAAAAAGGGTGAGTTCATATCTGTTATGGGACCCAGTGGCGCTGGTAAATCAACGCTGTTAAATATCCTGGGATTGCTCGACCTGGCCAGTGAAGGCGAATATTTTCTGAACAATGAACCGGTGCACCGGCTGAAGGAAAAGAAGAAAGTTGAATATCACCGGAACCTGATTGGATTTATATTTCAGGCTTACCACCTGATCGACGAATTAAATGTTTATGAAAACATTGAAACACCCCTGATATATAAAAACATTAAATCAAAAGAACGAAAGGCAATGGTTGCTGATATCCTTGACCGGTTTAACATTGTTGCTAAAAAGGGTTTATTTCCTTCGCAACTTTCCGGCGGACAACAACAGTTGGTTGGTGTTGCAAGAGCCATTATCAGTAATCCAGGCCTGCTTCTCGCCGATGAACCCACCGGAAACCTTCATTCTGACCAGGGCCAGGTAATCATGAA
>CAZAMT010000054.1:0-12355 GCA_964486145.1 uncultured Bacteroidales bacterium | reverse complement strand
CTATGGAAAAAAATGTTCGTTTTGATACACCCTGGCGTCGTTCCAGTGTAGCCATTTATCGTCCGCCCGTTGACTCAAGAACCTACGGTACCCTGGATGTGGATATTACCTACCTGCTTGAATATCTTGAAAAACAAAAGCAAAAAGACATTGAACTAACCCTGACACAGGTAGTTGCTGCTGCGATAGGCAGAGCATTGGGTGCAGATATTCCCGAATTAAATGCATATGTAAAAAGGGGGAAAGTAGTTCCACGGGATAATGTGGCGGTGTTTATTGCAGTGAATATCCCTGATATAAACGAAATGACGGGTTTTCCTGTGAAAAACATAGATAAGAAAGGATTAAAGGAGATTTCAGAAGAGATCAGGGCCCGGGTGGAGAAAGCCAGGACAAGAATCGAACAAGGTGCCACCAAAAACAAAAACATGCTTGCCGGCATACCATGGCCTTTACGTACGTGGGTATTTAAACTAATCCGCTTTATTTCTGTTGGGTTAGCCATGAGGATGAAATTTATTGGAGTGGATCCGGGTTCTTTTGGAAGCGCCATGCTGTCCAACATAGGTACCCATGGTCTCCAGTATGGATTTGCCGCTTTGCTTCCGGCATCAAATCTTCCCATTGTTATTGTTATGGGCGCTGCCCAAAAAAAACCGGTGGTTGTGAATGATGAAATTGTGATTCGCACCATGCTGCCTGTAGCCGGGACTTTTGATCATCGTATTGTAGATGGATCTCAAGGCGGAAAACTTGCAAAAGCAGTATCGAAATACCTGCACAAACCTGAATTACTTGAAAAAGGAATGGATTCAGCCGAAAATCTGAATAAAGAAACTGTAACGAATTAAATCCTCAAAACTATGAATAAACCCTGGTTAAATTACTACGATTCGTATGTTCCGGAATCTTTGGATTACCCGCAAAAATCAATGTACGAGGCTGTAAAAGCTACTTCAACTGCTTATCCGGATCATACTGCTTATGTTTTCCTGGGGAAAAGCTGTACGTACAAAAAATTTGTAAGTGACATTGACCATGTTGCTGCAATTTTACATCATTTGGGTCTTAATAAAAATGATCGCATTACCCTGTGCATGCCCAACATTCCAAGTGCACTCATTGCTTTTTACGCGATTAACAGAATCGGTGCAGTTGCCAGCATGATCCACCCTCTCTCAACAGCAAAGGAAATAGAATATTACCTTAAACTCAGTGAATCAACCTGGGCAATGACGCTTGATGCTTTCTATCCAAACTTCAACGAAATTATTGATAACACCAGTGTCAATAAAATAATTGTAGCCAGACTCACCGATTATTTAAGTCCGGCAAAAGGATTCCTTTTCAACCTTACAAAAGGAAGAAAAATTAAGAAGATTCCCGATTCCGACAAAAATATTTTTTGGAAAAATATTCTGAAAACAAAATCTACCACCACGATCCAGTCTGATCACAATGTAAAAGAAATGGCTGTGATTCTTTACAGTGGAGGAACTACAGGTAATCCAAAAGGCATTATGCTTTCAAGTTACAACATTAATGCCCTCGCCACGCAAATAAAATTTGTGGGCCCCATGGAACCAGGTGATAAAATGCTTTCCATTTTGCCGGTTTTTCATGGATTTGGTCTGGCCATTGGAATCCATGCAGTGCTTATTTCGGGGGCAACCAGCATTCTGGTTCCGAAATTTGATGCAAAAATAGTCGCTTCCATGATCAAAAAAGAAAAACCTCAGTTTGTTGCCGGTGTACCTACCTTATATGAAGCGTTGTTGCGTGAACCAAAAGTGAAGAAAGCTGATTTTTCATCATTCAAATTTATTGCATCAGGAGGTGACTCCCTCCCATCTCATACAAAACGAAAATTTGATGAATTCATTAAAAAACGTGGGGCAAAAACACATTTACGCGAAGGATACGGGTTAACAGAATCGGTCACTGCCAACTGTGTGATGCCCGAAAATCATTATCGAAAAGGAAGTGTTGGCATCCCGATTCCTGATATGGAATTAAAAATTGTAAAGCCCGGAACAACTGAAACTGTGTCGCATGGAACTGAGGGGGAAATATGCGTTCACGGACCTACCGTAATGTTAGGTTACCTCAATGATCCCGGTGAAAACAAGAAAGCACTCCAAACCCATGCTGACAAACGCACCTGGCTGCATACCGGAGATATGGGACGAATGGACGAAGATGGTTTTGTTTACTTTTCCATTCGTACAAAACGAATAATAAAGGTATCAGGCATGGGTGTTTATCCTCCACAAATTGAAGATGCTTTATCATCACACCCTTTGGTTTCTATGAGTTGTGCCATTGGAGTACCTGATGAATACAAAATGAACAGGGTCAAAGCATATGTTGTATTACATGATCCGGAGGTGAACAAAAAAAAGATTGAACAGGAATTACATGAACTTTGCAAACGCGATCTTAATAAATGGAGTGTACCCACTGAATTCGAATTCACTGACAGCCTTCCACTTACACGTATCGGCAAGGTTGATTATAACAAACTGGAGAAAGAAGAACGTGCGAAAGCAAGCTAAGATAAGTTTCTAATATCATAAGCGAAACAATCAAAAAAACAGCTATCGTCTACTATCGGAAGTTCAACCAACAAATTACCATAAAAATTTCTTATATTTGTTTAAGTGTAAATTTAACACTTAAAATATCAGCCAATGAAAATATACAACAATCTCGAGGCCTGGTTTATCACGGGAAGTCAACATCTGTATGGGGAAGAAACCCTTGAGCAGGTAGCAGCAAATGCAAATGAAATCGTTGCATTTCTTGACCGGAACGAGAAAATACCCGTAAAAATTGTATTCAAACCTCTACTCACCACCCCTGATGCCATTCAAAAAGCATGTCTCGAAGCAAACGCGAATAGTAATTGCATCGGACTTATTACCTGGATGCATACGTTTTCACCGGCCAAAATGTGGATCAATGGTCTGAAAACACTTTCAAAGCCAATCGTACATTTGCATACACAGTTTAATCGTGAAATTCCATGGGATTCCATCGACATGAATTTTATGAACCTAAACCAGTCTGCCCATGGAGGACGTGAGTATGGATTCATGCTAACCCGCATGGGGATAAACCGAAAGATTATTGTTGGTCACTGGAAAGAAGAAAAAGTGCATGAGAAACTAAACATCTGGCTCAGAGCTGCCGCGGCATGGAACGACTGGCAAAACGGAAAAGTAGCGCGCTTTGGTGACAACATGCGTGAGGTTGCCGTAACCGAAGGAAACAAAGTTTCTGCTCAAATACAGTTTGGTTATGATGTATATGGATATGGCGTTGGCGACCTGGTTGAAAAAGTAAATGCAATACCTGGCGATCAGGTGAAAGACCTGGTTAAACATTACCAGGAACTCTATTCTTTTTCTGAAATCGATTCAGAAGAAAAAAAGCAATCTGTGCACGATGCTGCAAAAATAGAACTGGGCATGCGTCTGTTCCTGGAGGAAGGGGAATTCAATGCATTCACCACAACATTTGAAGATCTCCATGGGCTGAAACAATTACCCGGTTTAGCAGTTCAACGCCTGATGGCCGATGGTTTTGGCTTTGGTGCTGAAGGTGACTGGAAAACATCTGCTTTGGTAAGAGCGATGAAAGTTATGGCAAAAGGCCTCAAAGGAGGTACCTCATTCATGGAAGACTACACGTACCACCTTGATCCGAAAGGAATGAAAGTGTTGGGTGCACACATGTTGGAAGTTTGCCCTACAATAGCCGGGGGAAAACCAGGCATGGAAGTACATCCATTAGGTATTGGTGGAAAAGAAGATCCGGCGCGACTGGTCTTCAACGTGCCTTCGGGAAATGCCCTTAATGCATCATTAATGGATCTCGGAGACAGATTCCGTCTGTTGGTGAATCCCTGCAGTGTGATTACACCTGATCAGATGCTTCCAAAACTTCCCGTTGCAAGGGTTATGTGGATACCCGAACCAAACCTGGAAGTTTCTGCAGCATCATGGATTCTTGCCGGTGGGGCGCACCATACCGGATTTACAATGGCAATAACAAAAGAGTACCTCGAAGATTTTGCCGAGATGGCCGGCATTGAGTTCCTGTTGATTGATAAAGAAACTGAAATACGTAACTTTAAAAATGAATTGCGCTGGAATGAAATGTATTATCGCTGGAACAAATTCTGATTTGCTTTCATAAATCAAATCCGACTGGTAAATAGTGATTGATTTGCAATCAGTATAAGACAGAATAAAATATTCATTTATAACAGCATAAAACAAACCATCGATGCTCGAAGAATTAAAAAAGCAGGTTCACCAGGCAAATTTAGATCTTGTTAAACACGGATTGGTAGTATTTACCTGGGGCAATGTAAGTGGAATTGACCGATCACAAAATTTTGTGGTTATAAAACCGAGTGGGGTTTCATACGATGACCTGAAGGTAAGCGATATGGTGGTTGTGGATTTAGAGGGCAATTTAATTGAGGGGCAGTTAAAACCATCATCCGATACCTTAACCCACCTGGTTTTATATAACCATTTTAAAGAAATCGGAGGCATTGTACATACACACTCCGAGTGGGCAACAAGCTGGGCTCAGGCCGGAAGACCAATACCTGCCTACGGAACAACCCATGCTGATTATTTTTATGGACCAGTTCCATGTACACGAAAACTCACAAAACAGGAAATAGAAACTAATTACGAACAGAAAACGGGTAACGTAATTACCGAAACCTTAAAGGGAAACGATCCGATGGCAGTTCCCGGTATTGTAGTGCATGGCCATGGACCATTTACCTGGGGGGTCAATGCACCAAACGCGATACATAATGCTGTTGTTCTTGAAGAAGTTGCAAAAATGGCATTTCGAGCGGAAATGCTGGGAAATAAAAATCCCATTGATCAGTTTCTGCTCGATAAACACTATTTAAGGAAACATGGTAAAGATGCCTATTACGGACAAAATCAACCTAAAAAGTTGAATCATGAATAACAGTAAAAGCCTGTCTTTAAGCTCATTTTTCGCTATGGCAATCAGTTTATCTGTGCTTGCCCAACAAAGCGAAATAGTTATCAATACCAGAAAAGCAGAACATACAATCAGTAAACATATCTATGGTCATTTCTCCGAACATCTCGGAACATTGATATATGGAGGAATATGGGTTGGTGAAGATTCGGATATACCAAACACTGATGGCTACCGAACCGATGTACTGGAAGCACTTAAGGAACTGAAAGTGCCTGTACTACGCTGGCCCGGTGGTTGTTTCGCCGACACCTATCACTGGAAAGACGGAATAGGGCCAAAAGAAGAACGTCCGTCGATAGTCAATGTTCACTGGGGAGGTGTAACCGAAGACAACAGCTTTGGAACGCACGAATTCCTTACTTTCTGTGAACTCATTGGCACAGAACCCTACCTGAGCATAAACGTGGGAACAGGCACAGTTCAGGAAGCTGTTGACTGGGTTGAATATGTGACTTCCGGCAACGAAAGTCCTATGACTGAATTGCGTAAAAAGAATGGTCGCGAAGACCCCTGGAATGTAAAATACTGGGGCGTTGGGAACGAAACATGGGGTTGCGGTGGTGATATGCGCCCCGAATACTATGCTGATGTGTACCGTCATTTTGCCGGTTATCTGCGCGGTGGTGATTTTCAGCGGGTAGCTGTTGGGCCGGCTTCAAGCGATTATAACTGGACGGAAAAACTGATGGCCGGCTTAAAAAACAAGCTACACCTGGTACAGGGAATATCTCTCCATCATTATACCCTCCCAACAGGTAATTGGAGCAAAAAAGGTTCGTCTACCGATTTTGAGGAAGACCTGTGGTTTGGAACCTTTAAAAATACCCTGGTTGTTGAAAAATTCATTAAAAACCACCTGGCTATAATGGATAAATATGATCCGGAAGGCCGCGTTTCTTTAATCGTTGATGAATGGGGTACCTGGTATGATGCGCTGCCCGGAACAAATCCCGGGTTTCTTCAACAGCAAAATTCATTGCGTGATGCCCTTGTGGCTGGTGTAAACCTGAATATTTTTAACAATTACGCCGAAAGAATCTCCATGGCCAACATCGCACAGATAGTAAATGTGCTACAGGCTATGATTTTAACAAACGGTAATGAGATGGTAAAAACGCCATCGTACTACGTATTTAAAATGTACAATGTGCATCAGGATGCCCTGTTGCTGCCTGCCCAGGTCATTACACCTTCCTATGTTTACAACAAAGAAAGTCTGCCTGCGATCAACGTATCTGCCTCACAGAACGAAAATAACTTTATTAATATTACGGTTACCAATATTGATCCCAATAACACCATAAATACTACCATCAGAACCGATAAGAATGACAAATTCGAGGTAGTAATGGCTGAAATAATTACTGCTGAGCAAATGAATGCCATTAATGACTTTGGAGAAAAGGAAAAAATTAACATTCAGGCATTTACTGATTACAAGGTGAAGAATGAAAACGTAATTCTTGAGATGCCATCAAAATCAGTAATCCTTCTAACCCTGACTGAAAAATAACCAACATAAAAAAACTTTTATGAAATCAGACAAATTCACAATAGGTATTGACTACGGCACTGATTCCGTGAGATCTGTAATTGTAAATACAAAAAACGGTAAAGAAGTTGCCAGTCATGTCTTTCTTTATCCTCAGTGGAAAAAAGGACGCTTTTGTGATCCCGTAAAGAATCAGTTCCGGCAACATCCGCAAGATTATATTGACGGGCTGGTTGAAACCGTCCAAAAGGCCGTGGCTATGGCACCCAAAGGCGTGGCTGAAAACATTGCAGGGATATCAGTTGACACAACAGGTTCTACACCCGTTGCGGTAAACCGGGAGGGCGTTCCATTGTCATTGCTCCCCGAATTCGGTAGCAATCCAAATGCTATGTTTGTGCTTTGGAAAGATCATACTGCAGTGAAAGAGGCAGATGAAATCAATGAGTTGGCGCGTTCCTGGGGTGGTCCTGATTTTACAAAATACGAAGGTGGGATTTATTCCTCAGAATGGTTTTGGGCCAAAATTTTGCATGTGCTCCGGGAAGACAAAAAAGTTGCCGGAGCCGCCTATTCCTGGGTTGAACACTGCGATTGGATTCCGGCATTGTTAGCGGGAGATACGGATCCGCTCAGACTAAAAAGAAGCCGGTGCGCCGCTGGTCATAAAGCAATGTGGCACCCTGAATGGAACGGGCTACCATCAGAAGATTTCCTTACAAAACTCGATCCCTTGCTAAATGGTTTACGGGCAAGGTTATACGAGGATACATACACTTCTGATGTAAGAGCGGGAACCATATCTGCTGAATGGTCTGAAAAACTTGGACTTCCTGGTAACGTGGCTATTGGTGTTGGAGCGTTTGATGCACACCTGGGAGCTGTTGGTGGTGAGATTAAACCCTATTATTTAAGCAAAGTTATGGGCACATCCACGTGCGATATGCTCATTACCCCCGAAGAAGAGGCAGGTGACAAACTTGTAAAGGGGATCTGCGGTCAGGTAGATGGCTCGATAGCTCCCGGTATGCTCGGCCTGGAGGCAGGACAGTCAGCATTTGGTGACATTTATGCCTGGTTCAGGGAACTGCTCATGTGGCCTGTCAAAAGCTTTTTATCCTCAACAAATATCATCGACCCTTCCATTGCCGATCGACTTCAGCAGCAAATAGAAAATGAAGTAATTCCACAACTTTCTAAAGCAGCAGCCGATATCCCTGTTGAGGTTTCGGGAGTTGTTGCATTAGACTGGATGAATGGCAGACGAACACCAGATGCCAACCAAAACCTGAAAGGAGCCATTATGGGGCTCACCCTCGGCTCAGATGCACCACGTATTTTCAAGGCACTTGTTGAAGCTACCGCCTTTGGTTCAAGGAGAATCATCGAACGTTTCCGGGAAGAAGGAGTGCGTATTGATGGGGTGATCGCATTGGGCGGTGTTGCTAAAAAATCCCCTTTCGTTATGCAGATTGTGGCCGACGTATTAAACATGCCCATCCTTGTAGCAAAATCCGAACAAACCTGCGCGTTAGGATCGGCCATGGCGGCATCAGTGGCAGGAGGTATTTATAAATCGTTTCAGGAAGCCCAGGAAAATATGGGTGCCGGGTTTGAAAATGAATATCATCCCATTGCCGAAAATGTTAACAAGTATGATTTGCTGTATCAAAAATACCTCACATTTGGCAATTTTGTGGAAGAGGAAACAAATAATTGATAAAACAAGGCAAATATTTCGGGTTATTCAAATTATTTCATTAGTTTTGTCGGCCTGAAAAAAGAAAATTAGATTTATAATTTATAATAAACAGAAAATGGCGAATCACCGGTCATCAATTAAAAGGATACGACAGACAGAAAACAGAAGGTTGCATAATCGTTATTTTGCAAAGACCACAAGAAATGCAATAAAAAAATTGCGTGAAACATCGGATAAGGAAGCAGCCGGAGATCTGCTGAAAAATGTATCAGGCATGGTAGACAAACTTTCCAAGAAAAATATCATTCATAAGAACAAAGCCAATAACCTGAAATCAAAACTGGCCAAACACGTCGGCAGCCTATAAAGTATATTGGTTTACAAAAGCCTGGAGCCCTCTATTTTTTTAGCAGGGCTTTTTTTGTTTCCTGTTGCAGGTTTTAAATCCATCCGATAATTGATATTTTTACAGAAAATCTATATCTGGAACCAATGTTCGAAAATAAAAAACTGAACATAAAGCAATGGGCTGATGAGGATCGCCCAAGAGAGAAACTGATGAATAAAGGCACACAGAGTTTATCGGATGCAGAATTAATTGCCATTTTACTGGGCTCCGGTTCAAGGGATCTGACCGCCGTTGAACTGGCAAAACATATGCTAAATAATGCTGGAAACAACCTCGGCCAACTCGGTAAAAAAACAGTACGCGAACTTATGCATTTTAAAGGAATTGGTGAAGCAAAAGCCATTACATTGATTGCTGCGATGGAACTGGGCCGTAGGCGAAAAGTTGAAGATCTTACCCAACGAAAAAAAATTACCGCGAGCAGGGATGTATTTGAGATTTTTCAACCCATGCTTTGCGACATCCCTTACGAAGAATTCTGGGTGGTTTTTCTTAACAAGTCAAACAAGGTGATTGACAAGATAAAAATTAGTCAGGGTGGTATTTCAGCAACGGTAATTGATGTCAGGCTCATCTTAAAATATGCAATTGAAAGACTGGCATCATCCATTGTCCTTTGTCATAATCATCCCTCGGGAAACCTTCAGCCAAGTGAAGCGGACAAAAAAATTACCCGTCAACTGAAGGATGCCTCCAAATTGATGGATATTAGTGTCTTGGATCATATCATTGTTACAGAAACCAATTATTATAGTTTTTTGGATGAAGGATTCTTGTAAACCGATGAACCCCTCATCCACAGAAGTTCACAACAAGAGCATGAACCGGGTTTACGAGCTCGCCGAAGGCAATAAAACATAGCTTGTCCCGCTGCGGTAGGAAGGGTACCACGGCATTAGAATTGCTAATGCTGTTTTCTGACAATTATAAATATTTGAATAACAAATGTCTAACTTAATTTTATTCTATTGAAACGTTGAAAGTAAACTTCATAGAAAATAATGAAATCGACCTGTTTAAATGGGATTCATGCATTTTAAATTCCATTAACGGTTTACCTTATGCATACTCATGGTACCTGAACATAGTATCTGATAACTGGAAGGCGCTGGTAATGAACAATTACGAAGCTGTAATGCCCCTGCTTGAGGATAAGTTATTTTCCCTGGTACCATATATTCGCAATGATGTTCTCGTTCCCCAACTGGGCATCTTCACTACCAAACTACTCACAAAGGAAGAAAAACAAAAGTTTTTTGGAATCCTTTTGGATAAATACAAGTGGTTCAATATTAGGTTAAACAAATTATCAGGCACCTCTTTCCCATCGATATATTATCAAGATAATAACCGATATGAACTGGATCTTATAAACACCTATCAACGCATTGTGCAAAATTATCATTCTTCTTTACAGGAAAAGCTTGACAATGCCGAAAAAAAGAAAATCACAGTTGTAAAGGGTTTAATGCCCAATGATTTATTAAAATTAGTAAATGATCGATATTTTTCAGTTAATAAGTCTTTTACAATGTCACTACGTATTCTTGCTTCAACTACACTTCGTTACAGGGTAGGCCAGATTTACGGAGCATATACCAGGCAAAATAACATTTGCAGTGCTGTTTTATTTCTTAAATCGAACAAAAAGGCCATCATGTTAGTTACCGCTTTTACAAATGAAGCCATTGAATCAAACGCTATCGAAAAAACGATCGATTATTACCTGAAAATGCATGCCGAAAACGATTTAACCCTGGTTTTTGAAAACATCGGGCACAAAAGAATGTTTATTGACTATGCAGCATTTGGTTCAAAAAAAATGAATTATCAGACCATCAGACACAAAAGAGGATTGATACGATTTTAACCAAGCTAATACATCCAATATGATCAAAGAATTAGGAAAACAAAACTCAATTTTTTCTCATTTCATAGCTGAAGTAAGGGACATGGAAATTCAAAAAGACAGCCTCCGCTTCAGGAAAAATCTTGAGCGAATGGGTGAGATATTTGCTTATGAAATTAGTAAAACACTTGAATACAGCGAATTGGAAGTAACCACCCCATTTGGAATTGCCAATGGCAAAAAACTGAAAGAACAACCCGTCATTGCAACCCTTTTGAGAGCCGGCCTTCCGCTGCATCAGGGTTTGCTAAACATATTTGATAAAGCAACAAATGCGTTTGCATCCGTATCACGGAAATATGAGAAAGACGGCTTCTTTGATCTTAAATTCGGATATCTCAGCTCACCCGGAATCGAAGACAAGGTGCTTATTCTTTCCGATGCACTCATCGCGTCGGGATCATCGATGGCCCTGGCATACAAACACCTGCTTCAGAAGGGAAATCCTAAACACATACATGTTGTCTCAGCAATTGCCAGTACGGAAGGAATAAGTTATATAAAAAAGCATTTGCCAAGCCGGAAATTAACCTTCTGGCTTGGAGAAATCGATGACGAGTTAACGGCAAAATCCTATATTGTCCCCGGCCTGGGTGATGCCGGGGATCTTGCGTTTGGCGAGAAGCTTTAATAAATTTCAGTAGCTACCCAAACACCAACATAGTAGATGTTTGGTTGATGTGCCCGAGATAACACTCACCATAAGTACTGAAACCAATGCTGGGAATAGCCTTAAAAATGTTCCCGTAAGCATCTGTTTTTTCTTCTTCCTTCAATTCGAGAGTACGCAGTATACAGTGAAAATTGATAATGGCTGAGATACCACCCATCTGTTTTTTCTTCTCATCAATTGCCTTTGCAGTATCAGAAATAATGTCGGTGGGCGACAAAATATTTAGCTCCATTCCTTCTTTCACACTGCAATAAAAGAATACACTGCCATCCTGAACCAAACGTGGGCTCCTTACAAATGGCTCGTTCTCTGTAACCATGATTCCGAGAGGATTTCTAAAGGCCTTTGCGGCTAAATCATCAACTGTGGTTTGTAAAGCTTTGGAATATTCAATAGCTGCCGGTTGACTGTTAAATTCGATGACTTCTCGTGCTTCCTCATTCGTTTTTGTAACCGTTAAAGTGTTTTTAGTAGATACGAAGCTTTGTGTTTTTATGACATCAAAGTTAACGTTTGGCTGCATAATGCATAACACGGCTGCATTTGATGCAGCTTTCCGGTTGTGAAATACGTGGGTTTGCTTAAACTTTAAATCATCGCCTGCCGATCCCCCTACAATTTTAATATTTGTAACATCGCCAATTTTCTCTATGATTTTTTCTTCTGCTCCACTTAGTCCGTCAATAAGCAATATCCCAACATATTCCCTGTGATCCAGTTCACTTAGCGGCTTACCAAAATATTCCCTCATTTCCCCGGCTGCTTTCATAACAGCATCCTCGTCATTCTGAATATCACCCATCAACACAGTATGCATATCTCCAATAACCTCATCAGAAAATGCCATAACAACCAGGGAATTATCAAGCATCTTACCCGTTGTTATTTCGCCTGCTGTTGTGCAACCGAAACATTCCGATTTTGGGAATGCATCTTTCATCGCCCTGGCAAGGGTCACTGGTTCATGGTTTGATGTAGAAAAATACAGAACAACTTTGGGAATCATATCACTTAGTTGATCATGAACATCAACGACTGCAACGCTCGTATTTTTATTTTTGGAATAAACAGATTTATATTTCATGTGTTTAAAATTAAATTACTAAGTTAATTAAGTTATTGAGTTTATC
>CAZAMT010000053.1:0-17736 GCA_964486145.1 uncultured Bacteroidales bacterium | reverse complement strand
GATCCGCCTTCGGGAAATTCCGTTAAAAAATCAAATGGAAATTTTATTTGATGTTTTGTTCACAAAATATAATTTTTATACTTGCAAGATATTATTATAAATAAACTCAAATGATTTGTTTGAGGAAAAAATTTAAATTAACATTTTAGTTAGAAGCAGAAATGAATTAGAGTGGTAAATTTTTCAATTATACAAACGATTCATATAATAAGTAACATAATCTTTATTGTAACTTAATTGTTGTTTTAGCTTCAATTATTTAAATGAAATAAATTTATGGTGAATACAAGATCTAAAAAATTTTTATTCCTTGTTTTTTACAATATGGTATTCTTCTATCCTTTATTTGCCCAAAAATTAGAAATTATACATCGCCCTTCAAATGGAGTTAACTTAGAAAGTATCATTGAACTTGGTATAATGGAAATTAATGAGCCAGGTGATACAATGTTAACAAAAGGATTGTTAGGTGGCAATGAACCTTGGAGACTATATGATATTAACGTTACCGGTGGTGAATTTGAAGATGGTTATATAAAAATTACTGATAATGCTAAAAGCATCAGTGATCATGTAATAGAAGTGTACGTAAGGAAGAAAAACAATCCTTATTTAACTACCAGAAAAGAAATTTCTTTAGATTACTGTGGAACCTTAATTGCTAATTTTAAACCTCAAAAAACTAAAGATGGTATATCAAGAGGACCACGGTTATTTATAAAAAAAATACTTTATAAACCATTGCCAGGAAAAAATGGAAAAGATGGGGCACATGGGGAAAACGCAGATGATCTTGCAGTGTATATAAATGCTGTAAAATTGCAAAACTATCCTGATACACTTTTAAACATACAAATTTATGATAAGACAATTAATCTAAAAGAAGAATTTTACATAAATCCTGCCTGTGGAAAGCTAAAAATTATGGCTGATGGAGGGGATGCAGGAAATGGTGGAAATGGTGGATCAGGAGTTTTTGTTAGATATGGAAGTAAAGGCGGGAAAGGTGGGAATGGAGGTGACGGTGGAAATGGCGGAGATATTCACATTATTATGAATAAACGAAGTCAGCGCTATAGGTCATCTGTTATAATATCAAATAGCGGCGGAATTGCAGGTAAAGGAGGTAGAGGAGGACCAGGGGGGAACAAACCTATGTCCGAATTACATGGAATTGAAGGAAATTCTGGTATAAGCGGTGTGGATGGATTTAATGGTAAGCGTGGTAATATTAATGTATTAATTGAGGATTAATATTTCACTTTGTATAAGTAATGGTAGGCAATGTGGTAAATATCAAGGTTTGTAGCCCGCTCAAACTGCATAGCGGTTTGACAGGAAAGAATCCCGCGATTCTACCACTACTCATACAATTTTCCGTTTGAAGGTAACGTGTTGACCTTCAATCCGGGTTGGGACGAAAATGGCAAAAACATTGATCATTTTGATTACAGGCATAAAAATGATTAGGATATTGACAGATGGTTTCAGGCAATGGTTCGGAAATCATCTTGGATAGCTTGATTTTCAATAATTACAACAGAAAAAATAGGTACCCGGAGCCGGGATCGAACCGGCAAGGGCAAAAGCCCACTGGTTTTTGAGACCAGCGCGTCTACCAATTCCGCCATCCGGGCAGTTAATGAATTGGGATTGCGAAATTAGCCAAATGTTCCATTTCTGCAAAATTATTTATATCATTTCTAAAATTATTTATCATACGCTTTCTTCAAAATTTCTTCAGAATTGGGTGCTAAATTCGGCTACACTTAAAATGAATAATTCCATGTTAACAAAGCCGTGCTACTTTATTACTTTCGCACTCCTCATTACCATTGGTATACATACAATGGCACAGGATGCTGTATCCACCGATACGTTTTTAATCCGGCAGTATGATTTGCAGGAAGCTGTTGTTACCTCTGAAAAAAGGGAAATGTCTGCGCTGGAAGTACCCGGTGCAATTAGCAGTATTTCAGCAGTTCAAATTGATCAGCAAAAAATTGAATCATTGCGCGAACTTAATTCCGTTGTGCCAAACCTTTTTATGCCAACATACGGATCAAAGTTGACTGCTCCCATTTATATGCGCGGCATTGGAGCACGGATCAACATGCCAAAAATTGGTCTTTACGTTGACAATATTCCTTATTTTGATAAATCAGCATATGATTTTAATCTTTACGACATTGAGCGCATTGAAGTACTTCGCGGACCGCAGGGAACTCTTTACGGAAGAAATGCACTTGGTGGAATTATTCACGTAATTACACGACCTGTGTCAAATACCCGGAAAACCACGCTGACATCTAAATTTGGAAACTATAATTTCCAGGAGTATCGTGTTACCCATAACCAGCCCATTATCGAGGATGAATTAATTGCCAACATATCTCTTGATTACCGGAAGAAAGACGGGTATTTTCACAATGAATTCCTTGACAATACCATTGACAATTTGAATGAATACAGCGGAAGAACCAGTCTGCGATTTACACCGAATGATAATCTGGAGATGGAGTTGAAGCTGCATGCAGAAATAAGCACTGAAGGTGGTTATCCGTATGGTGTTGTAGATTCAACTGGTAAATTGAATACACCCGCGTATGATCATAAAAGCAGTTACGACCGTGAATTATACACGGCAAATTACCGGTTAAAACAATCGTTTAAGTCATTTGATTTATCCTATGTGGCAGGTTTTCAACGGATAGATGATTTGCAGGATATCGATCAGGATTTTTTGCCGGTGTCGCTTGTGTTTGTTGATCAGGATCAGGTGCAGGATCTATATGTGCAGGAGATTAACCTGGTATCAAACACTACTGGGAATCTGCAATGGGTTACCGGTCTGTTCGGTTTCTACCAGACCCTGAACAAATCGGTAAATGCCCATTTTTCTGAGACAGGAGCCAACATGTTTCGCTTGCCTCCCGGAATGTCATTATCCACAAAACACTATGACATGGCCAACTATTCGCTGGCATGGTTCGGGCAGGCGACATTAAAAAACCTTTTGTTTGATGATTTAGATCTCACACTTGGCCTGCGCACCGAGTATGAAAAGGATCGTATGGATTATCAATACCTGATTACTGTTATGGAAAATGAAAGGGAGGTGTCTGCTTTCGATAAAACTCTTGAATTCACCGAAGTTATCCCCAAGGTGGCACTAAACTACCGCTGGACAACCCACATGAATCAATATGTAAGCATCTCCAAGGGTTATCAAAGTGGAGGTTTCAATACAACGTTCGAAACCGAAGAAGGTAAGACCTTTGATCCCGAATATGCCTGGAATTATGAAACAGGGTTAAAAACCAGTTTTCTGAATAACCGTTTATCCGCAAATATGGCATTGTTTTACATTGACTGGACCAATCAACAGATTTATCAACCTGTGCCCAGCGGGAGAGGTTCAAAACTTACAAATGCAGGTAAATCTGAAAGTAAAGGATTCGAACTTGAATTGTCATATATTCCCGTGAAAAACCTCGTTGCATCATTCAATGTTGGATTTACCGATGCAAGATTTATTAGCTACGAGCGGGATACTGCAAAAGATATAAATTATTCAGGTAATTACATTCCGTACATTCCCAATTATACCGGTCAGTTCGGTATTTCATACCGTATTCCGTTTAACAATAAAACAATCAGTGAAATCCGTTTACATTCAACGCTCAATGCCATTGGTCGTCATTATTGGGAAGAGGAAAATATGAACAAACAAAATGCTTATTTCATTGTTAACAGTGGCATAAATGCTTCATTCAAATGGTTTGACCTAAGATTATGGGCTGATAATATGTTAAATACCGAATACCAATCATTTTTGTTTAATGCACTCGGAAATACATACGCCCAGCAAGGGAAACCGTTAACGTATGGTGTGTCACTTTCAGTTGGATTCTAAGGAGGATTGATGAAGAAAAGAGATAAGTACGTTACCTTATTAAGCCTGTATATTGCCCAGTCGATCCCAATGAGTTTTTTTTCGACGGTACTGCCCGTGATCATGCGGATGGAGAATATCTCGTTATCCACCATTGCCTATGTTCAATTAATAAAAATGCCCTGGATCATTAAATTTTTGTGGGCGCCAATGATTGACAATAAAGCATCGGGCATAAAGCATTATACAAAGTGGATTTTTGCAACTGAATTATTATATGCCTTAACTCTGGTGGGGCTGAGTTTTGTCAATTATAAAGAACAACTGCCCGTTGTAATGATATTGGTTGTTACTGCCATATTATTCTCCGCAACGCAGGACATTGCCTCCGATGCCTTTGCTATAAAAATACTTGATCGAAAGGAACGTGGTTTGGGAAACAGTATGCAGTCTTCCGGAAGTTTTATGGGAACGCTCTTTGGCAGTGGTATATTGCTCATGCTTTATCCTGTTATTGGTTGGAGGTACATTGTATTGCTTCTTGGGATAATTGTTCTTGTAGCTTTAATCCCCGTTTTTATTAATACCCGGGACGCGTCAAAATTTGTAAAAATAGAACCTAAACGGGCCGGCATGAAGGATATTTTATCATTCTTTGTGCAGCAAGGGACCTGGAAACGAAGCATTCTTCTGGCGTTTTTTTACTCAGGACTCATCGGGATACTTGCCATGCTCAAACCAATGCTTGTTGATTATGGCTACGGGATGAAGCACATCGGTTTTATGTTTGGGATTTATGGGACTTCGTTTGGTACAGCAAGTGCATTTCTTGCAGGTTTTCTGTTAAAAAAAATACCAAGGAAATCGGTATTGCTCATATTTTCATTTTTAAATCTGTTGGTTGCACCTTTGTTTTTAGTACTAACCCAAACAAATTTCAGTAACTTTGATGTTTACTTCGGGATGGCCATTATTTGGACCTGTTACGGAATGTCCTCTGTTGCCATTTATACCATATCCATGGATTTTGCCAGGGAAGGCAGGGAAGGCACCGATTTTACTATCCAGATTGTTATAACCCATCTTAGTGGCATTATTATGGCTATCTTGGCAGGAAACGTTGCCGAACATTTTGGATACAATAACCTTTTTCTGGTTGAAATTCTGTTTGCACTGGCGGCATTGTTTAGTGTACAGTTTTTGTTTGAACCAAGAAAGAAGAAAGAGGTTTTACTTGTAAAAGATTAAGAAAGAAAACAATGGAGCTTAAAAAAAAGATAATAAAAAAATACAATCAACCGGGACCAAGGTATACCAGTTATCCACCTGCCAATTATTTTACCGGTGATTTTTCAACGAATGCCTTCATGGAGGGCATTGAAAAATCGAATCATGAAGATCCCCAGAATATTTCCCTGTATTTTCATGTTCCGTTTTGTCCGCGTTTATGTCATTTCTGTGGCTGCAACACCCAGTTGGGTAACAATCATGAACTCATAGCCAACTACATGGACAGAATGCTGAAAGAATTCAGGCACATCAGTTCCCGATTAGATAAAACAAGAAATGTTACCCAGATTCACTGGGGTGGAGGTACGCCAAATGCAATAAAACTGGATTATTTGGATATGGTGATGAAGGAAGTTTTCAATACTTTCACTATGGCCGATAATGCTGAAATTGCCATTGAATGCAGCCCTGCATACCTGGGCAAAGATGACATTGGCAGACTTTCTGATATTGGATTTAACCGTATCAGCCTGGGCATTCAGGATTTCAATGCCAGCGTGCTGCATGCGGTAAACAGGGCACCTTCAAAGTTTCCTGTTGAAGAATTGATGGATGAAATCAGGCAACATTCGTTTACCGGAACAAACCTTGATTTTATATATGGCCTTCCTAAACAAACCCTGGCCTCATTTGAAAAAACCATCCGGAAGGCAGCTTCGTTAAGTCCCGAGCGCGTTGTAACCTTTTCATATGCGCATGTGCCCTGGATAAAAAAGGAACAAAAAATCATTGAAGCGATCGGATTGCCAAATCCCGAAGAAAAACTCGAAATGTTCATCCTCGGAAATGAAATATTGCAGGCTGAGGAGTACCAGGCAATTGGCATGGATCATTATGCCAAACCAAATGACGAACTCTCGGTAGCGTTGAAAATGAACCAGTTGCATCGCAACTTTCAGGGATATTGCTCCAAAGAAACAACAGGACAGGTATATGCTTTCGGTACCTCCTCCATCAGTCAGTTAAACCGGATGTACGCTCAGAACACCAAAAATGCTGTTAATTACATAAAACGCATTGATAACGAAGGTATTGCTGTGGAAAGAGGATATGAATTGTCCGCCGGGGAAATACTAATCAGGCAAGTGATCAATGAAATCATGTGCAACAATTACCTTGATTTTAATGCTGTAGCAAAAGAAAACAATATATCGACGAATGAGTTAAAAGAAATTTTACAATTTGAACCCGGGAAATTACAGCCGTTTGAGCAGGATCAGTTGCTGACTCAAACGGATAACAGGGTTGAAATTAACAATTTGGGGAGGCTTGTTATTCGTAACATTGCCATGTCGTTTGACCCAAAATTGCAGGTAAAAGAAAACACCTATTCCAAAACTGTATAAAAGGAGATGAACAGGGAAACCGAAACGGTAATTATCGGAGCAGGGTTAACCGGTCTGGTAACCGCACATTACCTTACAAAGGCCGGAAAAGATTTCATTATTTTAGAAAAGGAAAATCGCACGGGAGGTGTCATTAAATCCGGTAGGAAAAACGGATTTTTGTATGAACACGGGCCAAATACCGGGGTGTTGGGCACCAACGAGGCAATGGATCTGTTTGAAGATCTTTCCGGAGATTGCACCCTGGAAATTGCCGATAATGTGGCAAAAACACGCTATGTATTAAAAAATAACGAATGGCAGCCGCTGCCTTCCGGACTGATGAGTGCAATCAAAACACCCTTGTTTACCACGCAGGATAAATTAAGGCTATTGGGTGAACCATTTCGAAAAAAGGGAGAAAATCCGAACGAAACGTTGGCTGAATTAGTAAAACGTCGAATGGGTAAAAGTTTTCTTGATTATGCCGTTGATCCTTTTGTCCTTGGAATTTATGCAGGCGACCCAAATTACCTTGTCCCGAAATATGCGCTTCCAAAACTTTACAACCTGGAACAGGAGTTCGGGAGTTTTATTGGAGGTTCAATAAAACGGAAGCGAAATAAGGAGTTGCAAAAACAAACCAGGTATACCCGGGAAGTTTTTTCTGTTGAAGGAGGCCTGGAAAAGTTAATTGAGGCGCTTTCCAAACATATCGAAGATGAAAAGCTCTTGTTAGAGGTTCAGGACATTCATATTTCGCCTTCCAATGGTAACTATCATATTACATTTAACAACAATGAAAAACCTTATGAGATTGTCTCCAAACAGGTTGTTACCACCTCGGTTGCAAGTTCATTGCCAGATCTTCTTCCGTTTTTGAGTCAAAAACAGAAAGTATCCATTGAGGCAATGCCATATGCAAAAGTGGTGGAAGTAAATATTGGGTTTCATTCCTGGAATGGATTTTCCCCAGGCGGATTTGGTGGCTTGATACCTTTTAGCGAGAACAAAGACATGCTTGGGGTTTTGTTTATGTCGACCTTATTTAGAAACAGGGCACCAAAAGGTGCCGTCCTGTTTACAGTTTTCATGGGAGGTTATCGAAAACCTCACATCTACGATTTACCAGAGGAAGAAATAATTCAAATTCTTGATAGGGAATTTACAAAAATAATGGGGATTAATGGGTTTCATCCCGATTTGCTTGAGATTCACCGATACGATAAGGCTATTCCGCAATATGGAGCTGATATGGAAGGAAGGCTGGAACACATTGCTGAAATTGAAAAATCCTACCCCGGATTATTCATCGGGGGCAACGTGAAAGATGGTATCGGCATGGCCGACCGGATAAAACAGGGAAAATGGCTCGCCCAAAGAATAATCGATAATTCCTGAACACCATGGTTCAAACAAAAAAGGTTGTTATCCTTGTAAATATTGGTACTCCGGATAAACCAGAGAGAAAATATGTGCGCAAATACCTGCGTGATTTTCTGGGTGATCCCCGGGTGATTGATATACCGGCTTTGGCCCGATGGTTGCTGATTAACGCCATTATTGCACCTTTCAGATCAATAAATTCAACCAGGTTGTATAAAAAAGTTTGGACGGAGAATGGTTCTCCACTACTTTATAATGGTAACAACGCAGCTAAAAAGTTGCAGGAGGAACTTGGAAACGATTACAACGTGAAACTGGCCATGCGCTATCAAAAGCCCCATTTGGGTGATATCCTCGATGAAATGAAACATAGGCCTTTAGAACAAATAATTATTTTTCCACTTTTCCCACAGTATGCATCGGCCACATCCGGATCCATTATCGACTTTTCAATGAACGCTATTCGCAGATGGCATGTAATACCGGACGTTAAATTTATTCATCAGTTTTACGATCACCCTGGTTTTCTTAAAGCTTTTGAATCGCGCATAAAGGAACATGATATTTCTTCTTACGACCATGTAATTATGAGCTATCACGGGCTTCCATTGCGACAAATAAAAAAAAACCATCAGGGCTTTCATTGTAATCAAAATGAATGTAAAAATCGAATGCTTCCCGAATTTAAGAACTGTTACCAGGCAACCTGTTACGATACCTCAAGAAAGCTTGCTGAAAGGTTAAATCTGTTGGAACGTGATTATTCAGTTACATTTCAATCCAGGTTAAGTAATAACTGGCTGGAACCATTTACCGATAAAAAAATTGAAGATTTGGCAGGAAAAGGATTAAAAAAACTGTTGATTATAAGTCCTGCTTTTGTTGCCGACTGTTTGGAAACAATTGTGGAAATCGAAGATGAGTACAACACACTGTTTAAGAGTTTAGGTGGTGAACAGCTAACCCTGGTAAAAAGCCTGAACGATCACCCTCGTTGGATTCAGGCAATGGCAGATTTGGTTAGGGATTGATTTTTTTTAAGGTATGTTGTATTCGTAAGGAATTAGTAAAGATCATGTAAGAATCTGCAGCTTTCCCAACTGAACTTTCCAATAGTCTTTATGAAACGAACATCCTGATATCTTACATCAATGATTATCCTACCCTGGAATAAACCCTTGGCTTAACGAGGGCCTTAATGGTGTTCTTAATGCCATCAACATCAAAGCCACATTCTTTTCGTAACTGGTCCTGAGTACCATGATCAATAAACTTATCGGGCACTCCAAGTCGTTTGATTTTTGTTGAATAACCATTTTCAACCATAAATTCAATAACAGCGCTGCCAAACCCGCCATTGATAACTCCGTCTTCAATGGTGATAACTGTATTAAATTTTTTAAAAATTTCATGCAATAATTCTTCGTCCAGTGGTTTTACAAATCGCATATCATAATGAGCGATATCCACATGATCTTCCATTTCATTTATGGCTTTTTTGGTTAGATTTCCGGTCATTCCAATTGATAATATTGCCAGGTCTGTGCCCGGTTTTATCAATCTGCCTTTTCCGATTTCCATTTTTTGAAACGCTTTACGCCAGGCTGTATTTTCTCCATAGCCCCTTGGATACCTGATGGAAAATGGTCCTTTTCCATATTGTTGGGCTGTAAACATCATATTTCGTAACTCAATTTCATCCATTGGTGCGGCTACTACCATGTTTGGTACAGAACGCATGAAAGCCAGGTCGAAAACGCCGTGATGTGTTGCGCCGTCATCGCCAACCAAGCCGCCACGGTCAAGGCAAAATACAACATTTAGATTCTGAAGTGCAACATCATGAATCATTTGATCATAAGCACGCTGCATAAACGTTGAATAAATATTGCAAAACGGAACCATGCCTTCGGTTGCAAGGCCAGCAGCAAACGTTACCGCGTGTTGTTCGGCAATACCCACATCGAAACAACGGTTCGGCATCTGTTCCATCATAATATTTAAGGAACAACCGGTGGGCATTGCAGGTGTTATCCCTACAATTTTTTGATTTTTTTCAGCAAGTTCGAGAATTGTATGCCCAAATACATCCTGATACCTGGGTGGACAATTATCAGATTTTACCGCAAGCAATTCACCGGTAAGTTTATTGAATTTTCCGGGAGCATGAAAGCGTGTTTGGTTTTGCTCTGCCTGCTTAAATCCTTTACCCTTTTTGGTAAGCACATGCAGTAATTTGGGTCCGGGAATATCTTTTAAATCGGCCAGTATTTTAGTCAGATGAATCACATCATGACCATCAACCGGCCCAAAATACCTGAAGTTTAAAGATTCAAATAAATTACTCTGATTCAGCATGATAGCCTTTAACCCATTTTCAATTTTTTGTGCAACTTTTTGTGCATTGGTGCCACCCATTTTACTGAGCATACCAAGCATGTTCCAAACGTCTTTTTTAACTTTGTTGTACGTTTTTGATGTTGCAATATCTACCAGGTATTCTTTTAAAGCGCCAACATTCGGGTCAATGGCCATATTATTATCATTCAGGATAACCAAAAGATTGGTTTTTGCAGGTCCTGCATTGTTTAAGCCTTCAAAAGCCATTCCCCCTGTAAGTGAGCCATCACCAATAACGGCTACTACCTGGTTATTATTTTTCTGAAACTGATGATTGGCAACTGCAATTCCCAACGCTGCAGAGATACTTGTTGAAGAATGGCCTACGCCGAAAGCATCATATTTACTTTCATTCATTTTAGGGAACCCGCTGATTCCCTTGTATTTGCGATTGGTGTGAAAAATATTTTTCCTGCCTGTAAGTATTTTATGACCATATGCCTGATGTCCAACATCCCAAATTATTTTATCATCAGGCGCATTAAAAATATGATGCAGTGCCACCGTCAATTCAACCACACCCAGACTGGCTCCAAAATGTCCTGGATTTGATGACACAACATCAATGATAAACTCCCTTAATTCATCACATATCTGTATCAACTCTTCATGTTTCAACTGCTTGAGATCCTGCGGAGTTTCGATCTGATCCAATAAATTCTTCTTACCTGGCATCGAAAATAGTTTTGACAATGTAAACAAAGGTAGTAAATATTTATAACCTGTCAACCCATATTTTCCTTGGGTAAATGTCTATATTTGTTAAACTTTCAAAAATCGTAGATAAATGAATTCAAAGGTTTCAAAAATGAATAATAAATTGATTATAACCACAATTTTCATTGGGTATATTTTCTTTACAGGTTGCGTTTCAAGTAAGCAATTCAAAGAACTGCAATCTGAAAAGATGGCGTGTGAAATGAAAAAGGAGGAATTACTTGCTCAAAACGAAGAACTTACTGTTGCGAATAATGAGTATGCCTCCAAACTTGCGGTTATGGAAGAGCAGTTGGAAGAGTTAATGAACGACAGTTTGCAAAAAGCTGCCGAAATTAAGAAACTGAACAGACAACTTTCCCGGATGGAGCAGCAGTACAAAGACCTTGAATTTTCATTGGAAACATTGCGAAGAGGCAATGCGGAAGAAACAAGGAAGCTCCTTCGCGAATTACAGACCACCCAGGCTACCCTTCAGGAAAAAGAAGATGCACTGTTGATTCTCGAAGATGAAGTTGAGAAAAAGCAAAAGAATTTACAACAGTTACAAAGGGAACTGGAGCAGCGAAACGCCAAACTTGTTGAGCTGGAAAATATTCTTCAAAGAAAGGATTCGGCGGTAAATGCTTTGCGTGACAAAGTGTCCCAGGCATTGCTGGGATTTGAGAACGAAGGGTTGAAGGTTTCTTTGAAGAACGGGAAAGTATATGTTTCACTGGATGAGGAATTATTGTTTGGTACCGGAAGCACACAGGTTGATCCAAAAGGAAGACAGGCGTTAACAAGACTGGCTGATGTACTTGAGCAAAACAACGACATCAATGTTATGATTGAAGGACACACCGATGACGTGCCGGTGAGGCAGGGGAGTACATTTAAAGATAACTGGGATTTGAGTACCCTGCGCGCCACTGCCATTGTTCGGATATTGCTTGAAGAAAGTTCAATGGACCCCAGGCGATTAATAGCTGCCGGCAGAGGTGAGCATATGCCAGTTAACCCGGCAAAAACGTCTGAGGCAAGACAAATGAACAGGAGAACAGAAATTATTCTGACACCGAAATTAGATGAATTATTCCAAATCCTGGAAACAAATTAATATGTAAATGACCTGTCTTGTTTAAATTTCAGCTTTTTTTTCTTTCGAGGTTTGTTCGTTGCCTTTCATGGCCACGAACGATGAACATTGGTTTGGTTCAAGTCGGTAAATTCTGGAGTTTTCTGTTCAGAAAACCGATTGTATTGGGATTGCCTTATGCCGCGAGCATCGAACCTTCGAACACATGTAACCTGAGGTGCCTGGAATGTCCTATTGGTCAAAAATCATCAGACTCGAAAAAACCATTGATGGAATTAAACGATTTTAAGCTGATAATACATAAATTATCAAGCACAGTATGTTATTTGATGCTTTACTTTCAAGGGGAGCCGCTGATGAATAAGCAAATTAGTGCGATGGTAAGCCTCGCAAAGATGAAATGTATATTTGTAAGTATGTCCACTAACGGTCATTACCTGAATGAAAACATGTGCAGGCAGTTGATCCAATCCGGATTGGATCATTTGATAATTTCAGTGGATGGTTTGTCTCAGTCATCATACGAGTCATATCGAAAAGGAGGAAATCTTGAACTTGTTAAAAAACACATTCATACGCTCGTGGCAATGAAAAGGCAATATAAATCAGAAACGCCGTTTATTACCGTTCAGTTTTTGGTTACTTCAGCAAATGAACATGAGATGCCCGCTGTTAGAAAATGGCAACAAGAAGCAGGGTTTGATGCCCTTGTATTTAAGAGTATACAGATATACGATGTTGAAAACTATACCTTGTTACTGCCTTCAAATCCCAAATACCGGCGTTATGAAGTATCAGGGCAGAATGGACATTTAGAATTAAAAAATGAAATAAAAAACTGCTCTCGTATCTGGACAACTACGGTGATTGATCATCAAGGAAATATGGTGCCTTGTTGTTATGACAAAAAAGGGATGCATGTTATCGGGAACTTGAAACAATATCAACTGAAAGATCTGTGGAAAAGTGGGAGGTTTAATGAATTTCGTCAGAAAGTTTTGAATCAGGATAAGTCAATAGAAATATGCAGGAACTGTATTGGGTAATAAAAAAAGGCAGCCGTATGCGGCTGCCTCCTTTGGTTCCAGTTAGTAGTTAGCAGAGTGACTAGATAGTCATGATATCTTTCTCCTTGGAATCAACAATTTCGTCAACTTTTTGTGAGTACGTATTTGTTAGCTGTTGAATTTCCTCTTCGGCATCCTTGGCCATATCTTCGGCAAGTCCTTCCTTTTGTAGATTTTTTATTTCATCATTCCCTTCACGACGGGTTGTGCGAATACTTACTTTTGTATTTTCACCCATTGACTTTACCTGCTTCACGAGTTCTTTTCTTCTTTCCTCTGTCAGTGGTGGAATGTTTAAACGGATAAGTTCTCCGTTGTTAATGGGTGTGATTCCGATATTGGCTTGTAATATAGCTTTTTCAATGGGATCAATCATAGCTTTTTCCCAGGGTTGTATTGCAATGGTTTTTGCATCTGGTGTACTGATGTTTGACACTTGATTTAAAGGAGTATTGACTCCATAATAGTCAACATGAATTCCATCCAGTATATGAGGATTTGCTTTGCCAGCCCTGATTTTTAAGAGTTCACTCTCAAGATGGGATATGGCTTTTTCCATTTTTTCCCTTGTGTCGTCAATATATAATTGAACTTCTTCTTCCATAAAAGGGCGATTACATCAATTTAGAACCACGCTAATATATTTAATTTTTATTAAAACTGCCAACTTTTCATCGAGAAATATATCTTTTAACACCGGAAAGACATATTTTGGTTTCTAACCCATTATGCAAATCGTTTATTTTTTTATTACTGTTCCAATATTTTCGCCGTTTAATACCTTTTTTAAATTTCCTTTTTTATTCATATCAAAAACAATGATGGGCATGTTGTTTTCCTTACACATGACAAATGCGGTTATGTCCATCACTTTCAGTCCTTTAGTCAGAACTTCATCATAAGAAAGCTTATCAAAGCGGGTGGCACCGGGGTCTTTTTCAGGATCAGCGGAATAAACTCCATCAACCCTTGTTCCCTTAAGAACGACATCAGCTTCCATTTCAATGCCACGAAGCGATGCGGCAGTATCGGTTGTGAAATAAGGATTTCCTGTACCAAATGTAAATATTGCAAGTTCTTTGGATTGCAGGGCATGCATGGTTCTTTCCTTGCTATATCTTTCTCCAACAGGTTCCATCCCGATGGCTGTAAAAACTCTTGCCTTACCTCCCATTTTTTCATAAGCCGACTGAATGGCGAGGCCGTTTATTACCGTTGCGAGCATTCCCATGTAATCGCCTTTCACCCTGCTGATCCCTGATTTTTCTCCTGAAATGCCCCTGAAAATATTGCCTCCTCCGATAACAACTCCAACCTCTGCACCCATATTTATCATTTCCATCACTTGACTAACGTACTCATTTAGCCGAACAGAGTCAATCCCGTAGGATTGTTTCCCCATAAGCGCTTCGCCACTAAGTTTTAGTAATACGCGTTTATATTTCATTTACAATAATTATTTGAAGATTATTTTATATCAAAACTAATCTTTTAAAATAAAAAAGAGGGTTCAAACATGACCCTCTTTAATTTTATTATCAATAAATTTTTTGTATTAGTCTGAAAGACTGTATCTTTTAAATTCTGTTACCTTTAATTCTTTATCTACGTTATTTAAATATTGTGCTACGGTAACTTTACTTTCTTTAATAAACTCCTGATTTAAAAGTGTACTATCCTTGAAAAACTTGTTTAATTTTCCTTCGGCTATTTTTTCAATGATATTATCCGGTTTACCTTCCTGACGTGCCTGGTCTCTTCCAATTTCTTTTTCTTTTTCGATAATATTTTCAGGAACATCATTTTTATCAACAGCTACCGGGTTCATTGCAGCTACTTGCATAGCAATGTCTTTGGCCACCTGGTTGTCAGGTACCGTTTTATTAAATCCAACAATGGTTGCCAGTTTGTTTCCGGGATGAATGTATGTAATGACCTCTTGCGCATCCACCTTTTCATATGCTGACAACTCCAGTTTTTCACCGATAATTCCTACTTGTTCGGTTATCACATCGGCTACAATTTTTTCATTCAATGAAAGGCTTAATAATCCTTTCAGATCCTCAGGTTTGTTGTTAATCGCTAACTCAAGGATGGAATTTGCAAATGAAACAAAGTTTTCATTTTTAGCAACAAAATCAGTTTCACAATTCAATACGATCAAAGCTCCAAAGGTGTTATCACTATTCGTTTGTGCGAGAACAACACCTTCTGTTGCTTCCCTGTCTGCCCGTTTGTTTGCTACTGCCTGTCCTTTTTTCCTGATTATTTCAATTGCTTTATCAAAATCGCCGTCGGCATCCTGAAGAGCATTCTTGCAATCCATCATGCCGGCACCAGTGGTTTTTCTTAATTTGCTAACATCTGACGCGCTTATTTGAGCCATAATATTTAGAATTTTTTAATTATTATTCGTTAACAGGATTGGAACCTTTGCTTTGCTTTTCTTCTGCTTTTGCCTCATCTGCGTTTTTCTCTTCAACTTCAATATCTTTCTTTTCTTCCTTAATTTGCTCTTTTGAGGCTTTCATGGTTGCCGGTTCTTTTTTTGGCGATGGGCTTACCGGTTCTTCCGGTTGTTCTTTGGCTTTTGCTTTTGCCGGTTCTTTATCCGTGGGCCTTGCATCGCTGTTCCTGGTTTTGGAACGAACTTTTCTTACCCCTTTTTGTTTAGGTTCTTTCTCTTTTGATGGACCTTCTTTATCTTTTTCCATCTTTCTTTCATTCAATCCCTCTTCAATGGCAGCAGCTACTTTATCAATAATGAGAGCAATGGATTTTGAAGCATCATCGTTCGCAGGAATGGGGAAATCAATATCATCCGGATTTGAATTTGTATCGACCATTGCAAATACCGGTATGTTTAGTCGCCTTGCTTCACGAACCGCGATGTATTCTTTTGCGACATCAACAATAAATAAGGCTGCAGGCAACCTGGTGAGATCCGAAATACTTCCAAGGTTTTTTTCAAGTTTTGCACGCTGACGGGTTACCTGTAATCTTTCCCGTTTTGACATATTGTCGAATGTGCCGTCTGTAGCCATTTTGTCGATGGAAACCATCTTTTTTATGGCCTTTCGGATGGTTGGGAAGTTTGTAAGCATTCCTCCCGGCCAACGTTCAGTGACATAGGGCATTCCGGTTTTTTGTACGCGTTCACCAACAAGATCTTTTGCCTGTTTTTTAGTGGCAACAAAAAGTATTTTCCTTCCCGATTTGGAAATTTGTTTCAAGGCATTGCAAGCTTCCTCAAGCTTCACTGAGGTTTTTTGCAAGTCAATGATATGAATTCCATTGCGCTCCATAAAAATATATGGGGCCATATTTGGATTCCACTTTCTTTTTAGGTGACCAAAATGTACACCTGCATCTAACAATTCCTGAAATTCTGTTACTGGCATGTTTAAAATTTTAATTGTTTACATTCGTTTTATCAATCAATAGGTAGCTCCTGCGAAAGGACGTCATATTGATTTAGATACTAAACAATCTTCAAAGGTACTATCGTTTACTAAACTGGAAACGTTTACGTGCTTTTGGGCGACCTGGTTTTTTACGTTCTACAACACGTGAATCCCTGGTGAGAAGACTATTTGATTTTAATACATTTTTATGTTCCGGGTCAATGGAAACCATGGCACGCGTAATCGCCAGACGAAGGGCTTCGGCCTGTCCTTTGATACCACCACCAACCAGGTTTACTTTTATATCGTATTTTTCCTTGGAATCAGTTAACATCAACGGTTGTTCAACAATATATTGCAACTGCTTTACTGGAAAATAATCTTTATAATCTTTTTTATTTATGGTAATCTGACCTTTACCACTATTGATATAAATCCGTGCAATAGCAGATTTTCTTCGGCCAAGTGCATTTACTACTTCCATCACCTATAATTTAATGGTATTTAATTTAATTTCTTTCGGTTTTTGTGCTTCATGGGGATGCTCAGATCCGGCGTATACATGGAGATTCTTAAACAATGCCCTTCCCAGCCTGTTTCCGGGCAGCATACCTTTCACTGACTTTTCAATAATATCAATCGGCTTTTTTTCAAGCACTTCCTCGGCTGATCTTATTCGTTGTCCTCCCGGATAACCTGTATGGCTGATGTATTTCTTGTCTGTCCATTTATTTCCAGTCATCCTGACTTTTTCAGCATTGATAACAATAACATTATCTCCACAATCAACATGAGGTGTGAAGTTGGTTTTATACTTACCCCGTAACGATTTTGCAATGAATGATGCCAACCGACCAAGAACCTGATCTTTTGCATCCACTAAAATCCATTCCTTGGTTACTGTTTCCCTGTTTGCTGATACCGTCTTGTAACTTAACGTATTCACTTTTTTATCTTTAGATTCGTTAATGTTCCTTTTTTACCCGATTTTTGGGATTGCAAAAATACAACTATTTTCATTAATGCAATAAAATTATTAACATTTTATTTTCAATTCATGTCAACGCGTTAAAAGTGTTTGAAAATGAAATAAATAACAGTAATATTGGGTGGGATAATTATTATGTATTAAAAAATGGATGAGTCCGGTCTAAAAAGCCACCTTACCCCTAAA
>CAZAMT010000052.1:0-17860 GCA_964486145.1 uncultured Bacteroidales bacterium | reverse complement strand
TTAAATTATCTTTCCACTTATATTGCAGTAAAACCTTATTCGTTAACTGATTACACGAAAAAATATGTTTAAGACAAACTATCTACTCTTGGTGTTATTCTTAATAACCTTCGCTCTTGGTGCGATGGGGCAAACAAATGACCCCATTGAGAATATAGTGATAACATCCGTGGAAAAAAACACCCGGGTACTGCCAGATGAAAGTGGGAAATTGCATGTGAATGTATCCCCGGAAGATGCACTTAAATTTAAAGCCAGGGGATTGGTCCGCTACAGTGACTTCGGTGCACAGGGGGATGGGAAAACAGATGATATAGATGCCATCGCTGCAACCCATGCATTTGCCAATCAGCATGGGCTTTCAGTAAGAGCCGATGATGATGCCACGTACTACATTGGAGGAAAGGAGCGTACAGCAGTAATCCAAACACACACCGATTTCGGTACGGCAGTTTTCATCATTGACGATACCAACGTACAAAATCACAGAGCATCTGTTTTCATAGTCAGTTCCAGCATGCAGCCATTTAAACCTGATGGGATTTATTCGCTTAAAAAAAATCAGGAGAAAATCGATGCATCTTTCCCCGGAACCTGCCTAATCACTGTCACCAATGCCAACATAAGACGGTATATCCGATTTGGACTCAATCAAAACAATGGATCCCCGCAAACAGATATCTTTGTTGTTGATAAAAACGGCAATGTTGATATGAATACCCCAATTATCTGGGACTTCGGCCAGATTACCGAGATTACTGCACTTCCCATGGATGAAGATACGCTAAAAGTCACCGGTGGGCGCTTTACCACCATTGCCAACAAAGCGGAATCCAAATACACATATTATAGTCGGAATATTGCGATCAGACGTTCCAATACGCTTGTAGATGGGCTGGAACATCGTGTCAAAGGAGAAAAAGATCATGGAGCACCTTATGGAGGCTTCATCAATATTAGCGATTGCGCCAATGTAACGGTTCAAAACACCCTCCTTACCGGACACAAAACATACCGTACCATTGGCTCTGCAGGCAAACCGGTATCCATGGGTTCCTATGACATTTTGGTGAACCGTGCACTCAATGTATCATTCATTGAATGCAGCCAGACGAACGACATCAATGACCGTACATACTGGGGAATTATGGGATCCAATTACAGTAAAAACCTGCTTTTTGACAAGTGTACTTTTTCACGCTTTGATGCACACATGGGAGTAGCAAATGCTACCATCCGCAATTCAACCCTCGGCCATATGGGAATCAACGCCATTGGTACCGGAACCTTCACCGTTGAGAATAGCACAATACGCGGACGAAGCCTTATTAACCTGCGCTCGGATTATGGCAGTACATGGCAGGGATTATTCTTCATTCGAAACTGTGTTTTTGTACCAGCCGGTGGCCGGGAGACCAGCTCAACTGTTATAAACGGCTTTAATTCAGGACAGCACGATTTCGGCTATACCTGTTATATGCCGGAATGGATCATTATTGATTCCCTTTTTATTGACGATTCCAACCATCCGGAGAATTACCAGGGGCCTGCTATTTTCGCCAATTTTAATCCGGAAATGACCGATGATTCCTACAAAGAGGAGCATCCCTATGTATTAACCAGGGAAGTCATTCTTAGAAATGTTACAACTGCCAGCGGTATGCCCTTGAGGGTTAGCAACAACCCGTTCATGTTCAGAAATGTGAAAGTAAATATTCCATAATTTTACATCGTTTCATCCATCAGTGAAATAGACACATACCGCACTTAAGATAAATTTTCGAGCTTTTTCACCCTGAGTTTATCCGGACATTCCGATTTAATTTGCTCAATGGTTTTATGTAACAGGGGATGAACCCTTGATGGTGCGATTTCCATTAACGGAATCAATGCAAAGTTTCGCAAATGCATCCGGGGGTGTGGAATGGTTAGTTCCGGATCATTGATAATCTCATCACCATACAACAAAATATCAATATCAATGATTCGTGATTTTGACCCGTGTTGCTCCTTGTCCCTGCCAATTTTACGTTCAATGGCAAGTATCTTATCCAGAATTTTATCGGGCGATTCATTTGTATCAATTAATACAACCTGATTTAAAAACAATTCTTCCGACAGAAATCCCCATGGTTCCGCTTCATAAACAGAAGAATATTTTTTCAATTTGCCAAATACCTTCTCGATTTCATGCCGGGCATCTTGAATTGCAGCAAATTTATTGCCCAGATTACTGCCTAAAAGTAGATATACGTCCATAATTGGTAATTTCTTTTAAAACAAAATAACAACTATTTTGGTTAACAAAGAAATATATGTAATTTCATGGTTTATCTCCAATATTAATAAATATTAAAAATGAAGAGTTTTCTTAAATATACCCTTGCCACTATTGTTGGTATCATCGTTACCAGTGTTCTTTTATTCGGGATTGGTTTCATCATCCTGAGTGTTATAATTTCAGCACAAAACAAGCCGATGGATGTACCTGAAAATTCAGTTTTCATGCTTAAACTAAACAATCCAATTGTTGAGCGTGATGACAATAACCCTTTTTCAGGTATTAACCTATTAAACATGGAGCCTTCCAGTGAACTCGGATTAAACGTGTTGCTTGAAAATATTGAAAAAGCGGGAGAAGAAGAAAATATCAAAGGAATTTACCTGAACCCTTCCTACATGCAGGCAGGATGGGGTACCGTTCAGGAAATACGTAATGCTTTGGTGGAGTTTAAAGAAACCGGTAAGTTTATTGTTGCATATAGCGACATTTATTCCCAAAAAGCATTTTACCTATCATCGGTAGCAGATAAATTGTATTTAAATCCGGAGGGCATGGTGGAATTTGTCGGATTAAGTTCCGAAGTTTTATTTTACAAAGAAGCTTTTGAAAAACTTGGGGTGGATGTTGCTGTTTTCCGCCGTGGAAAATACAAAAGTTACGCAGAACCATTTCTGAGCAATCAGTTAAGTGTTGAAAACAGGGAGCAGATTGACCGGTTTTTAAGCCTGATGTGGGATAATGTTATTACAGACATCGCCAGGTCAAGGGATCTGGGCGTTGATTTTCTTAATCGGCATGCGAATGAACTAACTACATTAAAAAGTGCCAAACATGCACTGGATGCCGGATTAATTGATGAACTTAAATATAAAGATGAAATCATCAATGAACTAAAATCAATGACCGGAATTGAAGATGAAGAAAAGGGGCTCCCGGTAATGACAGTAAGAAACATGATTAAAGTCCCGAAGCAACGAAAAACCAAAGGCCTTGCTAAAGATAAAATTGCCGTTATATATGCCCAGGGAGCTATTCTTCCTGGTGAAGGCGATGTAAACAATATTGGTGCCGACAGGATATCCAAAGCCATCAGAAAAGCCCGTAAAGATGATAAAATTAAAGCCATTGTATTCCGTATCAATTCAGGAGGCGGAAGTGCATTGGCTTCAGAAATTATTTGGAGGGAAATAAAGCTGGCTTCAGAAACAAAGCCGGTTATCGCTTCCATGGGTGACGTGGCAGCATCCGGAGGATACTATGTGCTTTCACATGCTGATACAATCCTGGCCGAACCCAATACACTAACAGGCTCCATTGGTGTTGTTGCAATGCTTTACAATGCCGAAGAGTTGTTCAATGAAAAGTTGGGGATTTCTATGGATGTTGTAAAAACAAATGAATCTGCAGACTTATTAAATTTGTTACGCCCGCTTTCCAACTATGAGAATCAGGTTATTGAAACCTTTGTGGATAACGCTTATGAAACCTTTATTACCCACGTTGCTGACGGACGAGAGCTTAGTAAAAGTTTTGTTGACAGCATCGGACAGGGAAGGGTTTGGAATGCCCTGGATGCTAAAAAACTGGGGCTGGTCGATCAAATCGGCTATATTGATGATGCCGTGAACATCGCTGCAGAAAAAGCAAATATTGATACTTACAGGATTACCGAACTTCCTGTGTTGGAAGACCCGCTTATCCGGTTCATGAAAAAACTATCCCGGGAGGTTCGCACGAATACAGTTAAGAAAGAACTTGGATTTTTTTATAAATATTATCAGAAACTGAGAAATCTACAAAATTACCATGGTATCCAGGCCAGGATGCCTTATGAAATTCATATAGAATGATATATCCGTACTTATTTAAAAATAAATTTTAAGTTTCGTTCAGAATTTACTATATTTTCGGAATCGAATCAAAGCCCCTGAATATGCCTGTGTTACGAAATCCTTTTCGGTTCATTCTTTTTTATCCACTTTCAATCATCTATGGATTTGTTACTTCGGTGCGAAATGGCTTGTATGACCTGAAAATTTTGAAATCCCATGAGTTCAACATCCCGGTAATCTCTATTGGAAACATCAGGGTTGGAGGTACCGGAAAAACACCACACGTGGAGTATCTTGTTAATTTGTTAAAAAACGACACTCGCATTGCTACTTTAAGCAGAGGTTATAAACGAAAAACCAATGACTTCAGGGTAGTCGATAAAAAGTCTACAGTTTCTGAAGCCGGGGATGAGCCGGTGCAGTTAAAACGTAAATTCCCGGAAATTACTGTGGCCGTTGATAATAAAAGGGTACATGGAATCAACATGCTTCTTAAACAAAACAAGGATCTAAATGGTGTGATACTGGATGATGCATTTCAACACCGAAAAGTTAAGGCAGGATTTTCCATTTTACTAACCGACTATCACAACTTGTTTACCAGGGATCATTTGTTACCTTATGGCAGGTTGAGAGAAAAAAAGCATGAAAAACGGCGGGCCAACATCATCATTGTAACGAAATGTCCGGGTAACCTGAATCCTATGGAACAACGACTGGTTCGGAAAGAAATAAAGCCATACCCTTACCAGGATATGTTTTATACCACCATTCACTATGGTGAACCAAAAGCAGTTTTCGGAAAAAACAATATCTGGACAAACCGTAAATTAATTACCGATAAACCAAATGTAGTATTGGTCTGCGGAATCGCGCATCCTGAGTTGCTGGTTTCATACACAAAAAAATTTGCGAGCAGAGTTGATTCGTTTATTTTTCCGGACCACCATAATTTTAAACCCGCTGAAATCGAAAAAATAACCAATAGATACAATGCCATTTCCAAGCCTTCACTGATTTTGACCACAGAAAAAGATGCAACCCGGCTAAGAGAAATGAAAATCATTCCCAATGAAGTAAAATCAAATTTGTATTTCATCCCCATCGAGGTAGGATTCTTAGAGAACAAGAAAGAAAAGTTCGATAAATTGATATTTGATTATGTTAAGAAAAATAAACGCAGCGGTTTCATACCTCAGGGAGCATTTACCGGAACAACCTGATACAGGAATCATTTTAGGTTCCGGTCTGGGTAATTTTGTCAATGAATTTGAAACAATAACTTCCATCCCATATACTCAAATACCCCACTTCCCAAAAACTACAGTTCTTGGTCACCAGGGGAACCTTATTCTTGGAAAAGCCGGAGATAAAATCATTCTGGCCATGCAGGGAAGGCCACACTTTTATGAAGGATACAGCATGGAAGAGGTCATCTTCCCGATTCGGGTAATGAAATTTTCCGGAATTCAAAATCTTTTTGTTTCCAATGCCTGCGGAGGTTTGAATCCCGAATTTAACATCGGTGACATCATGGTAATCAACGATCACATTAACCTGATGCCCAACCCCCTGATAGGTGAATACCATTTGCAATTCGGAGAACGCTTTCCTGATATGAGCGAAGCATATGATAAAGAGCTTATTCAAAAAGCAATGACCATTGCAACAGATAACCAAATAAAGCTACAGCAGGGTGTATACATCGGCCTTACCGGACCAACTCTTGAAACTCCGGCCGAATACCGGTATTTAAGAATCATTGGAGGAGATGTAGTTGGAATGTCAACTGTGCCTGAAATTATCGCTGCACACCAAATGGGCATGCGTTGCTTTGCTGTATCTGTAATCACTGATTTAGGGGTACCCGGAAAAATTGAAAGGGTAACCCACCAGGATGTCCTGAATGCGGCGAGAAGTTCCGAACCAAAAATTGCTGTATTGTACAAGGAATTGCTGAGGCTCCTTTAGCCTTCAAAACCAGTGGATTATGTTTTTCTTACAATTGCTGGATGGCAAAAACAAACGCATTCATAGTCATAAATTTCAAATCATCATCAAAAGTTATTTGTAAATCAAAAAATTAAAGTACCTTCGCAACTTCTTTTCGCAAGAGGAAAGAAATACAGGTGAAAAAGAATTCATTTCGGGGTTATCAACGGCTGCGTGGCCATTTAATTTTGATCTTTCACACCTGGTAATAGTTAGTAACATCCAGGATGGAAGTGAATGAATTTTAGACTGGGCCATTATTAAAAAATGATAACATTTAAAGAAACAGGTCTTGGCAATGATATGCTTAGGGCTGTCAATGAACTGGGATTTGTTAATCCAACTGCCGTGCAGGAACAAACCATACCTGCCATTTTAAAATCAGAAAAAGATGTAATTGCTCTCGCGCAAACGGGAACAGGTAAAACTGCAGGTTTCGGTTTGCCGGTGCTTGAAAAAATTTCAGAAAGCACAAAACAGGTGCAGGCCATTGTACTTTGCCCTACCAGAGAATTGTGCCTTCAAATCACAAAAGATCTTACAGAATATTCCAAATTCAAAGGACATGTTGCTGTTACGGCTGTATACGGTGGATCCAGCATTGACACACAAATCCGGAAGCTAAAGAAAGGTACCCAGATAGTTGTTGGAACTCCCGGTCGTACACTTGATCTTATTAAACGGAACGCCCTAAAAATAAACCATATCAAGTGGCTTATCCTTGATGAAGCCGATGAGATGTTAAATATGGGATTCAGGGACGATTTGGATGCTATACTGGGAAACACACCAAAGCAAAAGCAAACATTGCTATTTTCAGCAACCATGCCAAATGGTGTTAGAAAAATTGCGTCACAATATATGAACAACCCTGAAGAGATTTCCATTGGCAAGAAAAATACAGGTGCTGAAAATGTAAATCATATATATTACGTTGTTAAAGCATCCGACAGGTATAATGCACTCAAAAGGCTTGCAGATATCCATCCGGATATTTACGGTATCGTGTTTTGCCGTACCCGAGGTGAAACAAAGGAGGTGGCTGCAAAACTGATTCAGGACGGCTACAGCGCCGATGCACTTCATGGAGAATTGTCGCAGGCGCAACGAGACCAGGTAATGCTCCGCTTTCGATCAAATAAAATTCAATTGCTTGTAGCTACGGATGTTGCAGCGAGAGGACTGGATATTAATGATTTAACGCATGTGATAAATTACAACTTACCGGATGACCTTGAAGCATACATTCACAGAAGTGGACGAACCGGTAGAGCAGGTAAACTGGGAACATCCATAATTATTAGTCACACCAGAGAGGGACGAAAAATACAGGAACTCGAAAAATTAGTGGGCAAAAAATTTGAACATTTGCCGGTACCCACAGGAAAAGAAGTATGCGAAAAGCGGTTGTACAAGTTAATGGACAATATTGAAAACATCGACGTCAATAACGATGAAATTGCTCCGTATATGAAAGCCATTAATGATAAACTGGGATGGATCGACCGTGATGAACTGCTAAAACGATTTGTTTACGTAGAATTCAATCGATTCCTTGAATATTATAAAAAGGACAATGACATCAATGTTGCCAGGGAGACCGAATTTCGATCCAGAAATTCTGGTAAAGCAAGGTTTTCAAGGTTCTACATAAATATTGGTTCAAAACAACATTTGAAAGCCCCAAACCTGATTGGATTGATCAATGAGAAAACCCGTAACAGAAACATTGAAATAGGAAAAATTGATATCCTTAAAAACTTTGCCTTTTTTGAGGTGGATCAGAATTTTGAAAAAGCTATCCTAAATGCTTTTAAAAACGAGACATTTGGAAGTACCAAACTTTCCGTTGAACTTTCAAAACCCGATACAAGTGCAAATAAATATAATATGCCGCAAAAGGAAAAGAAACGGAAAAAGAAGAAAACCAAGTCCCAGTATGCAGCATATTAGTGTAGCACAAATATAGAAACCCCGGGGAAAATGATTATACTTTTCGTTCCGGGAAAAAACAAGTTTAGCATTTGAATTGTTATTACGAAAAAATATCAACGTTAAACGAGCAAAGAACTCATGAAATTAGAAACATTAGCCGTATTCGGCAGTACAGGCAGAACCGGTAAACTTTTTATAAAACATGCGTTGCCATCATATAAAATCAAAGCACTGGTGCGATCATCAGTGAAATTAAAAATAAATGATGATAACCTTAAGGTCTTTGAAGGTGATGTCATTAACCCGGAAGATGTAGAAAAAGTAATTGAAGGAACACAGGCGGTTGTAAATTTAATAGGCCATGTGGACGGTTCACCGGAAGACTTGCAGACAAAAGCCACGAAAAACATCATTGTTGCAATGAAAAATCAGGGTGTAAAGCGTTTAATTTCCCTTACGGGCGGTGGTGTCCGTGACGAAAAGAATGATGCTCCGAAATTCATGGACAAAACCATTGTTTTTGTGATGAAGTACCTGGCAGGAAAGGAAACCAAATTTGCCTTACTGGATGGAATCAACCATGCCGAATTAATAAAAACAACAGACCTTGACTGGACCATTGTTCGAGGACCCATGCTCACCAATGATGACGCTGTTGGCAAATATGAAGTGGGATATGTGGGTAAAGTATCCGGTTTTAAGCTTACACGTGCTGACCTGGCATCCTTCATACTGGATGCAGTGGAAAAAAACACCCATATACGGGATATGCCTTTCCTGGTAAACAGGAAATAGGCATCCGGTTTTTCAATTCAGAAAATCTCCGGTTACTTCATTGCAATTGATAAAATACCCGGCCTGCAAAATCTTTTATTGCCAGCAAAGATTTTTCTTTTTCTTCAACGAAACCCATGTGCCCGGAATTTTCCAGTGTAACAATTTCACTGTTATCATGATTGCTTAATACATCGTACATCATATCGTAGTTGATATAATTATCTTTCTTTCCAAGGATAAACAGTTTTGGAATGCCTGTATCAAGCACCTCCATACGTTCCGGTCGAAGTTTCATTCCTTCCAGCGCCGAAATTATACCAGCTTCATTTGTCTTTGCAGCAATTTCCTTGGCATGGTTCACTTTGTCTTTTAATCGTTCGAGATTATCATTGGCAAACATCTTTGGGATGTTGGTATTGTAAAGCAAATTCTTTCTTCCTTCACGCACCAGTTGTATTTCCCTGTCGCGGGCAGCAAGTTTTTCTTCATTATCAGCGAGTGGTGCCGAATGAAAAAGGCAAAAACCTGCCAGCTTATCAGGAAATTTTTCGGCATATGCCAGGGCTGCATATCCTCCCATGGAATGACCGACCAAAAGTGATTTTTCTATTTTAAGGTGTCGGAGCACTGAATAAACACCATCTGCCATGTCGTCCATAGTGTTGATTGGCAAGCGATTGGTCGATTCCGCATGACCTGGAAGATCCATGGTGATGACCATGTATTGCTCTGAAAGGGCGGTGGCAAAATCATGCCATGATTCCAGTGACTCTAAGTAACCATGGAGAAGCACAATGGGATGCCCTTCACCATATGTCCTGAATCTGATTCTGATGTCACCTAAAGTTAAAAACTTATTCATAACCAGGGTTTTTAGTTGACCTTATTTCATTAATTGTTCAATTTCATCAGGTTCAATTGGAATGTCTTTCATCAAATCAATATTACCTTCTTCCGTAATCAATATGTCATTCTCAAGCCTGATTCCAACATTTTCATCCGGGATATAAATACCGGGTTCACATGTTAAAACCATTCCGGGTTCAAAAAGTTGATCCTTGCTTCCCACATCATGAACATCGAGGCCCAGAAAATGGGATGTACCATGCATGTAATACTTTTTCCAGAGTGGCTCATCCGGATTGGCATTATTCACATCGGCTTTGGAATACAGGCCCAGCTCCATATGCTTGTTCTCCCACAACTGACCAACCTTTTTATGCATTTCGTTAATGGAAGTGCCGGGTACCATCAGGCTTCGTGCATACGTAAACACACTCAGGCAAGCCTCATAAAGATCGCGTTGGCGAGGGGTATACTTACCATTAACCGGAATTGTTCTTGAACAGTCGGCTGCATAATTCCCGTATTCTGCACCAAAATCCATCAATAAAAGTTCTCCGCTTTTGCATTCATGATTGTTCTCAATATAATGCAGTACGCATGCATTTTTCCCGGATGCCACGATGGGTGCATAAGCATGTCCGGATGATCCCTGTTTTAAAAATTCGTAGGTTATCTCTGCTTCAATTTCAAATTCCATAACGCCGGATTGCGTTTTGTCAAGAACTCTCAAAAAAGCCTCTTTGGTTATTTTACAAGCCTTTTTTAATATTTCGAGCTCCTCATGCTCCTTGATAACCCGCAATGATTGAACAATGGGGGCAAGCCGTTGGTATGAATGAAGCGGAAACTTATCCTTCAGCATCTCATACATTCGTGTTTCAGGCCCTTTCATTGCCATCTGAAATTTTGGATTCTCCGGAACATTCAAATACAGGTACTCTCGTTCCACGCCTTTCAGTTGAATAAATGCATTAAACTCTTCCAGCCATCGTATATCTTCAACACCTGAAATTTCTGTTGCTTCGTCTTTGGTAAGTTTATGTCCCTCCCAAATCTCAAGATCCTTGTTTGGCTTTAACAGGAACAATACCTCTTTTTTGTTTCCCTTGGTACCTTTGTCGATAACCAAAACCGATTTTTCCTGCTCAATTCCCGTAAAATAGAACATCGAACTGTTTTGACGAAATGGAAAAAACTGATCCCCGTTTCGGGGCATTTGATCATTGGACTGCACGATGACAATTGAATTATTCTTAACTTTACCAACAAGTTTTTCCCTGTTACGGGAATGAAGTTTAGAATTGATTGCTGTATATTTCATATCTTAGACTAAATATAAATAGCGCAATTGAAAGATTCGTCATTGTAAAATCATTCAATAGCAGATAAATTTGTATTAATTTACATACATTACTCTTTCATCAACTGCAAGATAATTAACTTTTTTAAAAATCAGGTTATGAGTAGTATTTTTAGTTCTTCAATTGGAAGAAAGCTTATTATGTCGCTGGCGGGGTTGTTTTTAATTACTTTTCTAATTGTACATCTTGGAATTAATTTATTATTAATTTTATTTGAGTCGAGCGATAATTTTAATGTTGCAGCTCATTTTATGTCTACAAATGTGGTTATCCGGGTTATGGAAATTGTGCTGTTTGGCGGCTTTATTCTCCACATGCTATACGGGGTAATTCTTCAAATCAGAAACTGGATTTCGAGGGGATCGATTGGATATAAAAAAGAGAATCACTCACAAACATCCTTTTTTTCCAAATACATGTTTCATTCGGCCATGGTGATTACAGCATTTCTTATTATCCACCTGGCAAATTTTTATGTAAAAGCGCGGTTTTTAGGAGAAACTGAAGAAATAATAATAAACGGCAAACACGTGCATGATTTGGGCCAACTGGTTCTTGATTTATTTCAAATGCCGGGTTACGTGATTTTTTATGTAATTGCCTTGCTGTTTCTGGGATTTCATCTGCACCACGGTTTTCAATCTGCTTTTCAAACCCTGGGAATCAACCATAAATCATATTCTCCTTTTATTGAAAAACTTGGTGTGGCATATACCATCATTGTTGTGGCCGGTTTTGTAGCAATACCGCTGGTCATTTACTTTAGATAACAGCTTAGATATAACATTGATAATTCAGATGATATTATGACAAATTTAGATTCAAAAATACCTGAAGGGCCTTTGGCAGAGAAGTGGACGAGGTATAAAGCAAATCAGCGCCTGGTTAATCCGGCAAATAAAAGAAAACTTGATGTTATCGTTGTAGGAACAGGTCTTGCAGGGGCTTCGGCTGCAGCAAGCCTTGCAGAAATGGGATTTAAAGTAAAAGCTTACTGCTACCAGGATAGCCCGCGAAGGGCACACAGTATTGCTGCACAGGGTGGAATCAATGCAGCAAAAAATTACCAGAACGAAGGAGACAGTATTTTTCGCCTTTTTCATGATACCATTAAAGGTGGTGATTATCGTTCACGCGAAGCAAATGTCTACCGACTGGCAGAGGTTAGTAATAACATCATTGACCAGTGTGTTGCCCAGGGAGTTCCATTTGCAAGAGAATACGGTGGATTGCTTGATAATCGTTCTTTCGGTGGCGCACAGGTATCGAGAACGTTTTACGCGCGCGGCCAAACCGGACAGCAATTACTATTGGGAGCGTATGGTGCATTGAGCAGACAAATTCATAAGGGCTCCGTAGAGATGTTTGCGCGAAGGGAAATGCTCGATGTAGTAATTATTGATGGAAAAGCACGTGGTATTATAACCAGAAACCTTCGTACAGGTGAACTGGAGCGTCATTTCGCACATGCAGTCGTCATCGCTTCGGGTGGATACGGAAATGCCTTTTTCCTTTCAACCAATGCCATGGGTTCTAACGGGAGCGCTGCATGGCAGATTTATAAAAAAGGTGCCTTTTTTGCTAATCCTTCATTCGTGCAGATACACCCAACATGTATTCCGGTTCACGGTGATTTTCAGTCGAAACTTACATTGATGAGTGAAAGCCTGCGCAATGATGGACGAATTTGGGTGCCAAAGAACAAGGAAGATGCTGAGGCCATCAGGAAAGGACGAAAAAAACCGACCGATTTATCCGAAGAAGAAAGGGATTATTACCTGGAACGAAGGTATCCTGCATTTGGTAACCTGGTGCCGCGGGATGTTGCTTCAAGAGCAGCAAAAGAGCGTTGCGATGCGGGTTTCGGTATAGGAACAGGCCTGGCCGTTTACCTTGATTTTGCCGATGCTATCAAACGTTTGGGAAAAGAGGCTGTTGAACAAAAATACGGGAATCTTTTCCAGATGTACGAAAAAATTGTTGATGAAGACCCGTACAAAACACCTATGATGATTTATCCCGCCATCCATTACACCATGGGAGGAACCTGGGTTGATTACGAGCTAATGACAACCATTCCCGGCTTGTATTCCATAGGTGAATCCAACTTTTCCGATCACGGGGCAAACCGATTAGGCGCCTCCGCTTTGATGCAGGGTCTGGCCGATGGTTATTTTGTACTCCCCTACACCATCCAGAATTACCTTGCTGATGAAATACTTACTCCGCGAATGAAAACCGACTTGCCGGAATTCAAGGAATCAGAAGAAAAAATTCATGAACGGTTGAATAAATTGATGAACATCAATGGAAAGCAATCAGTGGACTCGCTTCATAAAAAGTTTGGTTCTCAACTTTGGGAATTTGTTGGAATGGCACGAAACAATGAAGGCCTGCAAAAAGCCCTTGGTGATTTTTCAGATTTAAAAGAAGAATTCTGGAATGATGTCAGGGTTACAGGTGAAATGAATGAGCTGAACCCTGAACTTGAAAAAGCAAGCCGTGTAGCCGACTTTATTGAAATTGGCGAATTGATGGCAAGGGATGCCCTCCACCGGGAAGAATCTTGTGGCGGCCATTTTCGTGAGGAATTTCAGACGGAAGAGGGAGAGGCTGTACGAAATGATGATGGCTTTATGCACGTAGCGGCCTGGGAATATAAAGGAGAAAATGATGAACCTGCGCTTCATAAAGAATCACTGAATTTCGAGAATGTGAAGGTACAGGTGAGAAACTATAAAAAATAATCAGAAAGTTACAAGCTGAATGTTCCAGGTTGGAAGCTGGACTTTAAAAAATATAATAAAATGGATTTTACACTAAAAATTTGGAGACAGGAAAATGCGCAGGCAAAGGGTAGATTCGTTACATATAAAGTGAATGGCATCTCTGCTGACAGTTCGTTTTTGGAAATGCTTGACATTCTCAATCAACAAATGATTGATAAAATTGAAAAACCTGTCTGCTTCGATCACGATTGTAGGGAAGGCATTTGTGGTTCATGCGGGTTGTATATTAACGGGCGACCGCACGGACCGGATGATGCCATTGCGACCTGCCAACTGCACATGCGGAAATTTAAAGACGGTGATACCATAGTTGTTGAACCCTGGCGTGCAAAGCCTTTTCCAATCATCAAGGATTTGGTGGTTGATCGAAGTTCTTTTGACAAAATTATCCAGGCAGGCGGGTATGTTTCAGTAAATACCGGAGGTGTTCCCGACGCGAATGCCATTCCTATACCCAAAGTAAAAGCAGATGTTGCCATGGATGCAGCCGCGTGCATCGGTTGCGGCGCGTGTGTTGCTGCATGTAAAAATGCATCTGCTATGTTATTTGTGGCTGCTAAAGTTTCGCAATTGGCCATGCTGCCGCAAGGACGCATCGAAGCAAAGGAAAGAGCCAGAAATATGGTAGCAAAAATGGATGAACTTGGTTTTGGTAACTGCACCAACACCGGGGCTTGCGAGGCTGAATGCCCGAAAGAAATATCCCTGTCACACATTGCCAGGTTGAATCGGGAATTTTATGCAGCGAAGCTTGGTTAAATTCGTTTCGCTGCCTTCATCGCCATCAGCTTGATGTTATTGAGGTAACTTTTGAACGGATTTTTCGGCCTTCTTTTACTCCGAATTTCTTTTCAATGGAATGCTTTACCTGACCATCACACACAAGAATGAGGTAATCATTTTTCTCTATTTTGGTACCTTCCGGTGGGTTTTTCATCAATGTATAGTTGCCATCATTCCCACATTTACACAACCCCATTAACACAGCATTGAATTCTTTTTTGAGTTGCACATAAGTTTCAAAATAGTCGGTATTTGCAAATTGATTTTTTTCAGTTACCTGAAATTCCCACATATCAACGGCTAATTCACTTGTGGCAGTGCTAATCAGGTCTTCGGCGAAATGTGCAACATCAGGTTCAAAAATAAAGCTGGCAATAAGCTTGGAGCTGATTTCTTTCTCGGAAACCACGTAATCAGCACCTGCACTGTAAAATGTATCTTTTAGTTCCGAATTTGAAAGGGCTACCACAAGATTCAGATTGTTGAACTGTTTGCGAAGATTAATCAGATAAACAAGGGTATCCGAGTCTGATGGAATGTTTATAAAAACCGATGCCGATTTGGAAATATTAATCTTTTGAAATGCCTCGTAATTTTTTAGTTCTGCATATAATACAAAGACTTTTTCATCAAACTGGTCGCGGATCAAGTCAATATCATCCTTGTTATTCGTAACAACAGCAACATTCTGACTGGCCATGACTATCTGTTCGGTAATCAATTTACCAAAATTGTTCCAACCGATAATTACCATGTGATCGGTAAATGAAGTGCCAAAATGGCCCAATTTCTTTTTTTCCATATATGAGATTATTTGATTCGTTAATTTACTAATTACAAAGCCCAAAAAACCAAGACTGAACAACACCAAAATCAGTCCTACAATTTTTCCTTCATTGGTTACCGGATATGAATCGCCATAACCTACCGTAGTGAGTGTAACAATGGAATACCAGAATGCATCAAAGAGGGTTTTTATGGAACTTTCTTCATTTGAATGCTCAAAGTACATCACGAAGTAAATGAGTATGAAAAAAATGACTGCAAAAGCCAAAAACTGCCAAAGGGATTTGTAAATCTTCCTGGTCATACAAAAGTTATTTAACAATGTATTTTTGAATCAAATCAATAAATACCTGATTTTTTTGATTATTGCAACTACTGATTTCCAGATAGGTTTTGTTCTCTTCCGGAAAGGTGTGCACTGCGAGGTGACTTTCGGCAAGCAACCAAACAGCGGTGTAACCGGAAGGGGTATAATGATGATCAATTTCATTGAGGACATTAAAACCTGCCTTTTGGAGATATTCCGTCATCAAAAATTTTAATTCGTTCACTGCTGTAATGGAAATCCAGCCTTTGTAATTATGTATTTCTGCTTTCATAGCTCCTGTGAATGGATAAAATTAAGAAAATCCGGTTCAATCTTAAAATAATTCTTTAATATACGTCCCACGAACCACTAAGAAAATACCTGTATAAAACCGGATTAAAAATTTTGTTTATTTGAACGGGATCATCGGATGCCCCAAAAAAATCCTTACCAAAAGAAGTGATATAACAAATGGCTTCTTTATTGAGCCAGTGGGTTTGCAACTCTTCAAAATTTGTATTTTGCAGGGCTTCAATTGCTGTTTCCCTGTCGAGGGTTTGCTTTTTTCCGAGAACCCAGCCCCATTCGCCCATTGTAAGTATCTGGTTGTGCATTTTCAATGTTGAAAAACCGGCAGTTCCCAACGTTTTATCAATGCATTTAAAGCTTCTGGCAGCGTAATAAGGACTTCCCGCCTGGGTAATGATGGTTCCATCAGGAAAGAGGTGCTGATAACACATCATGTAAAACTCAAGGGAATACAACCGGGCCAGTTCCACACTTCTGGGATCAGGAAGATCAATGATAATAACATCAAATTGTTCATTATTCTTTTCAACAAACGAATACCCGTCTGCATTGATGATCGTAACCTTTTGGTTATTGAGTGAACCATCGTTGATATGAAGCATTACAGGATGTTCGCGGGCGAGATTTGTCATTTTCGGGTCAATGTCAACCAGGGTGATTGAGGAAACTTCGGGATATTTTAATATTTCCCGGACCGCACACCCGTCACCACCACCAAGTACCAGAACCTTCCCCGGGTGCGGTGTTAGTTGCATTGCCGGATGCACCAAAACTTCATGGTACAGGGCTTCATCAAACGATGAGAACTGCAGGTTGTTGTTCAGGTATAGCCAGTAATTATCTTTCCATTGGGTTATTACAATTTGTTGGTATCTGGTCTGGTCGTAATACACAATCTTATCCTTGTATTTTTTCTGTTCGCCATACAGGATTAGTTTTTGGGCACTCAGTGCTCCAATAATAATAATTCCAGCCAACACCACCCCCACGATGTTCAAAATGAGTTTCTTCCGTCTTTTCTTTTGAATTGGGAATATATTCAACAACAAAAAAGCCACCGCAAGATTGATACTACCCAAAACGAATGGGGTATAGGTTAATCCCAGGTATGGCAGTCCGAAAAATGCAAAAAATAATCCACCGGCCAGGCTACCGTAGTAATCTTTTTCAAGCACGGAAGAAATATTCACCTTCAGTTCTTCAAAACGTTCATTCAGGCGCACCGCAAGAGGCAATTCCAGACCGATGAGCATCCCGGTGATGATGGCCATAAAATAAATGTAAAACCCGGTGTATTTTGAAAACGCGGCCAGTGAATATGTTGAAAGCGAAGAAAAGGAAACCACCATCGACAGGAGGAATTCCATAACAATAAATGTTGAAAATATATCGAGGTTGATGTGTTTGGAGATCCGGCTCCCCAAACCCATAGAAAACAGCATAACCGATAGTATCAGTGTCCATTGCACTACCGAATCGCCCAAAAAATAGGTTGCCAGGGTGGCAAGCATGTATTCGGTTACAATGCCGGAAAACCCGGTTGCAAATAACGCCAGTTTTAAAATGTTTGCTTTTTTCATGCAGTAAATTTACAGGGCAAATTTAAGTCACAAATTTTAAACACATGAAACACCCATGATTATATTTTAAAAACACACGCACATGATTATTAAAGGTTCTTCTACGACGAACTACCGGATAAACTCAATAACTTATTTAACTTAATAACCTAATTATAAACACATGAAATGAGGATTTTAAAGTTTATTTACCAAAATTTCTTTCTGCTGAAGCTAACCTGCCCTATTGGCTTCACCGAGCCCTTTGGAGTTCATAAATTATTGATCCATAATAACAGA
>CAZAMT010000051.1:0-18191 GCA_964486145.1 uncultured Bacteroidales bacterium | reverse complement strand
AGTCCCCTTTAGGGGATTTAGGGGTAAGGTGGCTTTTTAGACCGGACTCATATATTCTTACATTGAAATTTCATTATCGTGCCTTATGGTTATATCAATGCATTGTGTATACTTGTTTAAGGAAAATAATTACATTTGCTAAACATAAAAATGGGAAAATACTATTATGAATAAACTGAATGTAAGGATCTTAACTGTGGCATTGATGGTTCTTTCTGCTTGTGTAAAGAAGGATGGAAATGTTCAGGTAGAGGGTCACGTTGAGGGTGGAATTGAGGGAAACAATGTTGAATTAAAATTATTAACTTCGGAGAAAGCCATCACCGTAGATTCTTCTGAACTAAGTGATGATAATCGCTTTGATCTTTATGGGCAGGTTGAGATGCCTCATTTTGCGGCCCTTGATTTTAATAATGGTGAACTAATTTACCTTGTGGTAAAACCAAACGATGAAATTACTATCGAAGCAGATGGCGATGATATAACAGGCAGTTACATGGTGCAAGGTTCAAACGATTCATACAGAATAAAACAGTTACTTACCAGTCACCAAACAAAACTTGATGAAATCGCGGATGTTATTATTGCTTACCGGGATAGCCTCGAAGCCAATGCAGAGGAAGCAGATCGACTGATTGCTGAAAGAGATAAAAAACGTGATGAACTTATCAGTGAGCACAAGGAATTTACAAAAAAATTTATCAGGGAAAACCTTAATTCTCTGGCTTCTTTGATGGCGCTCTATCAGTCTATCGGAAGGGATTCGTATGTACTTGACATTTCGAGCGATTTTGATTATTTCGCTATGGTTGATTCAAGTCTGATGAAAAAATACCCATCATCGGATGCTGTGAAGGATCTCAACCAAATGGTGGTAGCATTTAAAGAACAAAATAAAAATCTTGGAATTGGTAAAATTGCTCCCGATATTGCCCTTCCAACTCCGGATGGCGACACTGTGCGGCTTTCGTCGCTAAGAGGAGAGTATGTGTTGCTCGATTTTTGGGCTTCCTGGTGTGCACCTTGCAGGCAGGAAAATCCTGATTTGGTGAGTGTTTACAACCAGTTTAATGATGAAGGCTTTGAAATTTACCAGGTTTCGCTTGACAAAACCAAAGATGCGTGGGTAAAAGGCATTGAAGAAGATAACCTGAACTGGGTTCATGTAAGTGATCTGCAATTTTGGAATTCACAAGCGGCCCGTTTATATAATGTTCGTCAGATACCAAGCAATTATTTGCTCAATCCCGATGGAAAAATTATTGCCATAAACCTCCGGGGCCAACAACTTGAGAATGTTTTGTCAGAAGTATTTAATTAATTATTTTTTGAATTAATGTAGTTATGAGGGAATTTAAAAAAATAAAGAAATTACATGTTTTACTGGTAATGATGGTATTTATTGCTTGTAATCGTGAACAACGTTTCGAGGTGGCAGGAACCATATCAAATGCCAGTGGTGAAAAAATATATCTCGAGGGAGTGATTTTAAATAATGTAGAGGTACTTGATTCAACAAAACTGGGAAAATCAGGAAAATTTAAATTTAAGGCAAGAACCAACCAGGCGGGATTTTACCAGTTACGAGTAAACAACAAAACCATTAGTTTAATCATTGAACCGGGCGATGAGGTCTACATCGAATCAGATTACGGTGATTTGCCACTGCATTATTCCGTTGAAGGTTCGGATGGTTCAATGCTCGTCCAGAAACTGAATTCGAAAATGACGAAAACCAAACACGATCTTGATTCGCTGGAAACTCTTTACATTGAAATTTCCGAAGTAAATCCCGATGCGCCTATCCTCGACAGCCTTTCCCGGAAGTATGATGAAATTCTTGAAGCGCAAAAAAGGCACAACATCATTTTTATATTGAATTTTTATGACAACCTGGCCAGTTTGTACGCGCTGTATCAAAAAACGGATAATGAGACCTATCTCTTTAACAAGACCCGGGATATCCAATATTACAAGATTCTCGCTGATTCATTAAACAAGTATCATCCGGATGTTGCACAGGTGAAAGCATTGCGAAACAATACCAAGGATTTAATCGCAAATCTGAACAGTCAACGGGCGATGAAACTGGTTGAAGGTGTTGAACCTTCAGTCCCGGAAATAGCGTTGCCAAATACAGAGAAAGATACCATCCGGTTATCCGGTCTGAAAGGTAATGTTGTATTGTTAAGTTTCTGGGCTTCCTGGCACGCTGAAAGCATTTCGGAAAATATACGGCTGCTTGATATTTACAATAAATACCATCGCAAGGGATTTGAAATATACCAGGTATCCCTGGATAAAACATACGAGAACTGGACAAAGTCCATTCGGTTTAATGAATTACCCTGGATCAATGTAAGTGACCTCTCATACCCCAATTCGTTTACAGCAAAAGTGTATAATATTCAGGAATTGCCCACACATTTTCTTTTAAATCGAAAACAAGACGAGATTATCGGTCGAAACATGACATTGGCGGAACTGGACAGAAAGTTATCCGTGATGCTTAATTAAACAAGGATATTGGAGAAAAGCAAAAAAATATATTTCGCTTCCGATGTGCATTTGGGATTGTATCCGCCCGAGAGAAGCCTGGAGAGGGAGAAAGTTTTTGTTGCCTGGTTCAAAGATATTCGTGAAGATGCAACAGATATTTACTTGTTGGGTGACATATTTGATTTTTGGCATGAATACAAACGGGTAGTTCCAAGGGGCTTTACAAGATTTTTAGGTACACTTGCTGAGACAGTTGACAGCGGAGTTAATGTCCATTTTTTTACAGGCAATCATGATATCTGGGTGTATGATTATCTTCCTTCTGAAACAGGAGTAAAAATATATCGTGAACATATTACACGGGAGCTAGGCGGAAAAAAGTTTTTTATTGGCCACGGTGATGGACTTGGCAAAGGAGATAAAGGGTATAAAATGCTTAAAGCAATTTTCACAAATAAAGTATTGCAATGGTTGTTTGCCCGATTGCATCCGAATTTTTCAATGTCTTTTGGACTGAACTGGTCAAAACACAGCAGGTATGCCAAGGGAATTATTCCAGAGGATTTTACGGGTGAAGAAAATGAATTTCAATTGCTTTTTGCAAAAGAGAAACTTAAAACAGAAGCATATGATTTTTTTGTTTTTGGCCATCGTCATATTCCTATGGATATTAGAATTGGGAACCAGGCGCGCTTAATTAACCTTGGTGACTGGATAAATAACTTTACCTATGCCGTGTTTGATGGTGAGGAGATGCATTTAAAAGCATATCGTGATTTAAATCATCATGAAATTATTAATATGAAATTAAGCGCAGACTAAAAAATCACCCTTCTTCCTTAGCTATCATGCCATGATAGATGGTATCCCCCTTTTTATTTTTATTTGTTACAAAGCTGATGGTCAGAGGAATAGAGGTAGGTGATTTTTGATGGAAAAAAAACGTAAAGCCGTAGTTGCACCTGCATCGACAATGGCTCTTCTGAAATTCACTGGTCATGTCCATAATCTCTAAATGCAGAGTGTCTTTTACCATAATTGCTTTAGAATCGAATAAAGCACAGCACAGATAATTCAATTGAACATTGATTTGAAGGGTGTCAGCATTCCGGGAAAAGTCCACTTCATTCGGTATTAATTGGGATTCTGCTTTTGTAGTTGCACGGCTTGATTTATTGCAATCTTCATATTTTGTTGCAATATAGTTTAGCTGGTTTGAATCGTTTTGAGGAGGTGTTTCTTTTTCGCACGACAGAATGACCAATGAGCAAAACATAGTAATTGTAAGAAACCTACGAAGAAGCAGTTGTCTTGAATTTTTCATGGCCGAATATTTTACTTGATAGATGATGAAAATATGTTTTTCGTTGCGTACCAAATTAAATGGCTGTTTTAACAGGTATATGTTGTTTTAAGAGTTCCTCTCGTTCTACTGTTATCTTTAGTTCCCTGGAAACCATACGGCGCATAAAATATAACCGGATGGAACAGGGAATTAATTTAAATGCCAGGTAGTTTAATTTTGTCATGATGCCGGGTAGTACGCGGCCATGGCCTCTGAACATTGCACTGATACTTATACTTGCCGCTTTTTCCGGAGTTAGCGCACTCATGCGTCCCAGGTAACCATATTTGTTGATCCTATGGATTACATCTTCGTTGGTTAGCACAGGCCCGGGATTTACAACGCAAACATGAACGGGAGTATTGGATAACTCCGCTTTAAGTCCCATGGAAAATGAATGAACAAATGCTTTTGAAGCAGGATAAACAGTTTTAAACGGGAATGGGCTGAATGCTGCAATGCTGCCTACATTCAAAATGTATGATTTTTCATGTTTTTTCAATTCCGGGATTAAAGCATGTGTGAGAATTGATAATGCCCTGATATTAAGCATAATAATATTGTCAATATATTCACTTGACACTGTATCGATTGGTTTGCTGCCTCCGGTGCCGGCATTATTAACGAGCATGTCAATGGAAAAATCGTGCAGATCTTTTTGTATAAATCTTTCCATGGCTGTTGCATCGGTAAGATCAACTTCAAAGAAGTGGGCAATGATGTCAAATTCATTTTCGAGTTGACAACATGTATCACATAAGTTTTCGTTAGGTAAAGCGATGAGAATGAGATTCCTCCCACGTGAAGCACATTCTCTTGCCAATGCCAGTCCCAGACCTTTACCCGCGCCTGTAATCAATGTGAATTTTTTAGATATCATATGGGTTGTTTTAATTTTCTCGGTTTAACCATTCCATTGTTTTGATGAACCCTTCCTTCAAGGACAGGGGGTCATATTTCAATTCATTTATTGCTTTGTCTGAAGAAACGTCCCAATTATGATTGAATTTTTTCACCCATCCCGGAGTAATTAATGGTTTCAAGCCGGTTATTTTTGTCCAAACCAACATCACGTATGCTATGACGATCATCAAGGCTAAAGGTAACCTGATCATCCTGTATTTTTTATTGGAAAGTTCTGCCAGTTGATGAAAAAATGCTTCATAACTTACATTGCTTCCTCCCAGGATATACCTTTCCCCGGTGTTTCCGTGTTTTAATGCGAGCATATGCCCCTGCACAACATCATCAACATAAACGTAGTTTCCGATGCTCTTTCCATTGCCAGGCAAAAAGCGGAACCGGCCCTCTAAGTATTGCTTGATCATTTTGGTTACACTGTTACTGACACTTAGTTCTCCTGGTCCGTAAACCCTGGTGGGATTAACAATAACAATATCCAATCCCTTTTCAACGTAAGTTTTGGCGAGTGTTTCAGCGAGGTGCTTAGTACGTTCGTATTCGCTGAAAAAACCGGTGCTGCGCACGGACTCTTCATTTACTTTCCCATTGATTGAAGGGCCTATAACACCCGCTGTTGAAGTGAAAATGACCCGTTTTACATCAAGCTTATTTGCCAAATCGAAAATAATTTGAGTAGCCTTGTAGTTTATGTCATAAAACAGTTCTTTTTGTTTTGCCCATACCTGTGCATTGGCTGCCATATGGAAAACATAAACACAATTTTTCATTGCTATTGTGATTGTTTCCGCGTCCTGTATGTCTCCCCTGAATAATCGAATATTAGGGTGCTTTAATTTACCGGTTTTGGAAATGTTTCGAAACAATGCATGTACCTCATACCCTTCATGAGCCAACCGTTGACAAAGCCGTTCTCCAATAAATCCCGTTGCCCCTGTAACAAATATTTTGGTCATTGCTTTTTCAAATTTAAAGTCATTTCCGGGTGATGATACAGAGATAACCATTCGTTGGATAATGCTAAAAAGCAATGGGCAATAAATGCAACCATGAAACCTTGTGTTTTCCATGCAGCAAGGCATAAGACAATCCCAAGAGGAACTGATCCGACTGCCTCACGGAAACTTTTGGGTACGTGCACAATGGCGTATATTACAGTGTTTATGGCAATGGCCGGCATGAGACCCAGGGGCTCAATTAAAACAAATAACAGGATGCCCCTGAATGTAAATTCATAGGCGAATAAATACAAAATCCAGGTTAAAGCGCTTGAGACTAATAGCCCGCTTCCCCATTTTTCTTTCCGAATCTGGGGGTATTCACGAAGGTTTTCATGGCTTTTGGATGTTAATGCAGACAGCAAAACCAGCGGCACAGCGATTAATAGACCAAATTTAAAAGTATCTGCAGTTACCATCGGGTTAACACCTAAATAATTGAATGATATATCGGGCAAAAAGTAAACGATTAAAACAGGAAAAATAAAAAAGCAAATGAAACCAGTCAATCGGTTTAAAAATACCTTGTTTCTAAAATAATTTCCCGGAGCACTTATGTTGGCAATATAATTTTGTATTTTTTTGGAAGTTGTGAATCCATGAAATATCAGAAATCCGGCAATAAATCCGAGAAATAATGAGAAAATTGCTGTTTCGTGTGTCGTTGGCATATTATGGAAGTTTCAGAATTAATTTAACTTAAAGACAAGTTGTACATGTAAACGTTGCACTTTCATTAAAATTTTCTACAACGAATATACAAAAGCAATGAGTTATAAATCAACACGAATCTTCTTAAACATCAAAAAATGTCGGTAAACTGACGAATATTGGGGTTGAATCATGAGGACAGCGGCAGCATATATTTTGTGGGAAAAATTAAATAATTGCAACCATACATGTTCCGGTTCAAGTAATTATTAGATAATGAAACATCCAACACAAAATTTTAACACATACAGCCTGTCCCGCCAAAGGCGGAAGCATGCTTAAAAGCTATTTGCGTCTTCGCGTGAATAAATTTCATTCAAGTGAAATAAATATAACACAATAGCAAATACAATTTTACGTGAATTAAAAAATTAAAGTCCAAAGCCAATCGGCCAACGAGGTAAGCAAGTTGTTTATTTGTTTTTTCATATACGGTGAACACAATTAAGTTTTCAGTCCATGTTTCTAACATCCACGAATGTACCGGAAGGATAGTTTTTCGCTTTTATAAATGCATTCATTAGTGCTGGCGCAGCCTTAACAGCATCGGGCATGGAGGGTGTTCCTTTTGCTTTTTTCAATTTTTCAATTATGGGGAAAGATTCTTCCTCGGGTAATCCCGATATGTATTCCTGCATATTGGTATCAATAATGCCGGGTGCCATAGCGATGAAATGCGTACCTTCCTGCTCTTTGGCATATAGGTTAACAAGCATATTGAGTGTTGCTTTCGACAATGAATATGCATTCCAACCCCGTGAACCGCTTTTAGCCGCACCTGATGAAATTGCAACAACCTGTTCAACCGTCACATGCTCAAACAATATATCCAAAAGAATTTTATTGGACCAGACATTAACATCCATTACTTTGTATATGGATTCAAGAGAAGTGTCTTTCATATCAGCTATTACAGGCAGGATACCTGCATTTAAAACAACCAAATCAAATTTTGATACATTCCTTATCCACGGTGGAACCGATTTTTGAATTTCTTCGAATTCAGAAAGATCCAACGGGTTAAAATGAAATTTGGCGTAGGTATTTAATTCGTTGTTGCTCTTTCTGCTAATTCCAAAAACTTCATGTTCTTGCTGAAGGTAATGCAAAGCCAGCCCAAAACCAATTCCGGAACTTGTTCCTGTGATTAAAATATTCATAATAAAATTATAACGAATGTTTTACACGTTAAAAATCTCTGGCCGGGTCTAAATCTGGCATAAATTTTAGTTTACGAATCCAATTCGGAATGAACGATAGATCACAAAATACATCTTCTCAAGCCATGCATGTCTCACTTTTCCAGTTATGGTGTTTATCGGAATTTGTCAAAGACATAACCCGGTGCTAAATATTACAGGTCTGTTTCCTCTGTAATCAGATTGTTTTTAAACAACCGACGGTTGATGAAATAATGAAACCAATATTTAAGGCATTGCTTTTTATCAGCCTTCTTTTTCAATGGCTTCTTTCCATTTCATAATATCTTCGCGTACCTGTTGTTCGAAAATCGGATTTAGCGCTTTTGCAAGACCCACACCCAATTCACCAAGTTTTGGTTTGTAAGAGATAAGTACATGTAAAAGTGTAAATCCCTGACCGGCATCAACAAATTCAACTTTACCAGAGTTATGGATTTCTGACTCGGGATACGAATTCCAGGATATTCTCCAGGATTCAACATCATAAACTATTTCAGCATCCCATGAAACTTTGATACCGCCTACTTCGGCATGCCACCTGCTTGAAATATCATCAAGTTCTTCCACTTTTTTAACATGTGCCATGATTTTGGGCAGGTTTGAAAGGTTTCTCCAATACTGGTAAACGGTTTCACGATCTTTGTGTATCAATACCGATTGTTTTATTTTCACCTGGCTTTTGGTGGACTTGCCTACTTCGTATACAGGATTTAATCCGGTTATTCCACTGAATGTCAAAGCTCCTCCAAAAGTACTGAAGAGAAATCCACTTAAACCTCCACGAATCATACCTAACACGGTAAAAAAGGATCCTCCGGTTACGGCTATTATTCGTTCGGTATAATCAAGTTTCTCGGTATTACGCAAGTAATTGAATTGTTGTAATGCACTGCTTACTGGTTCCATAAATGGTTTTTTAAGTTATTACTATTTGTTATAACAGGGAAGTGCAATTACGGTTTATTATTCATTGAAAAAAATTATCCTTTTGCTTGTTTATTATATATTTCATGAGATGGAAATAAATTTTATCCATCGGTACGAAAATGATCAAATCCGGTTTTGGTCATGGTCACTCTTTTATCATCGTTGAACAATTCAAGTTGACCGGTATTTGTTATTTCTCCAATTTCAAATAAAGGTCTGCTCAGGAGATTTTCATAGACATCTTTAACTTTTTGAAGAAATTGTTTTTTGATGGTTGCCAGCAGGCAATAGTCTTCGCCCCCGGTAAGGGCAATTTCATCAATGTCCCAGTTATGTTTGACGGATGTTCGCTGCAACGCAGAAGATACAGGAATTTGGTCAATAAAGATTTTCGCACCAACACCTGACTGTTCCATGATATGGTGTATATCAGAGTATATACCATCTGAAACATCAAGCATGGAAGTGACTTCCCTGTAGGACGAAAGAATTTTACCTTCCACAAGATGAGGTTTTGGCATATGGTGGTGCTGTATGAGGTTTTGAATATCATCAGTTACAGTAAGGTTTTGGTTCAGTGCCTGCAATGCTCCACCTGAATCTCCGAGGTATCCGGTAACTACAATGACATCCCCTGCCGAAGCCCCGCGTCGCTTTTTGATAAGATGTTTTTGGCATCTTCCAATAACAGCAATGTTAATGGCGATGCTTTGGTTTACTTTGGTAGTATCCCCGCCAAGCAGCAAGGTTTTGGAATTGTCTGCCAAATGTTTAATCCCTTTAAAAAAATCATCCAGCCAGTCAAGAGTTGTTTCGGGGGGTATACCTATTGAAAGAAATGCTGAAACCGGGTAACCTCCCATAGCGGCTATGTCGCTTAAATTTACCGCGAGGGATTTATATCCTAATTCAAATGGACTGATTTTATCTGGCAAAAAGTGTTGTTTCTCGATGAGCATATCGGTTGTAATCAACATGACTTCTCTGTCATTGAACGGCATAACAGCACAGTCATCACCAATACCTTCAAAACCTTCAGGCAGAGGTGCCTTGAAATTTTCTGAAAACCGTTTAATGAATCCAAATTCACCAATATCTTTTAAAGTGGTCATAAATAATTTATAATGTTGTATTTTAATGAACCCTGTCAAAGATAGTGCATTTTGACGTCATCCGTATCGTTACAATGCAAGCTGATATTTGCGGCAACCATAACTCCGCGGCGAAACCCCACATGGCATCTAACCTGCCCTATTCATGAATTTTAACATTTTATTGAATTAAAGAGGCTAAAAATTTCCTGTTGATGGTACTTAATTTTTTGATTACTCAACCGTATTATCGCAGAAATGTTTGGATAGTAACAAACCATGGTTCCGGTTTAAATTCGGCATGGAGTGCTAAATCCCCTGAAGATGTCATTTCCAAACTGCTGTTTTTATTGGGGCAGGGGTGAAAATTGATAAAACAACCAGTTTGGACACTTTTTATACCAAATTTAACAATTGAAATTCATATGAAGGATTTACAAAACAGAATTGCATTTAAAAAAGATAAAACAAAACTAAAGGAGTTTGACACAACGGATAGTTTGGACTTATCAACGAAAGCTGAAGGGAAAAAGATTCTTAAAAAAAATCGGGTCATCATTGCTGAGGAAGCTGATAAGCTTTATGCAAATGATAAATATGCCATTCTGTTTATTATCCAGGCAATGGATGCTGCAAAGAAAGACAGCACCGTTAAACATGTTTTTAGTGATATTCAACCTCAGGTTTTGTCGTTTGCTCAATTCAACGAACCAACCTCGCGGGAGCTTGAACACGATTATTTATGGCGTGTTTCAAAATCTTTACCGAAAAGAGGTCAAATCGGTATATTTAACCGGTCACATTATGAAGAAGTTATTGTAACACGGGTTCACCCCGAACTTATCATGAAGCAAAACCTGCCCGGGATGAATCATCCCGATGATGTGAATGAGGAGTTCTGGCTGAAGAGGTTTGAACAGATCAATAATTATGAAAACCATCTCAGTCAGAACGGATATATGATAATCAAAGTTTTTCTTCACATGTCAAGGGAAAAGCAACGCCAGCGTTTTTTGAGAAGAATACGAAGAAGTGATAAGCAATGGAAATTTAAATTTAAAGACATTGAAGAGCGCCAGCACTGGCAAAGCTACCAGTATGCTTATGAAGAAGCATTGAAACACACCTCAACACCACATGCACCCTGGTATGTTGTTCCGGCCGACAGGAAATGGATCATTCGGGCGACGGTAAGTGAGATTGTTGTGAGTCATTTAAAAAAGCTCAGTCTGAGATATCCCGAACTTTCCAAAGAAGAAAAACAACAACTGGATAAAGTAAAAGAGATGCTGATAAATGAATGAAAACGGTAGTTCAACATCTTGTAAACATTACCTTTCACACGAAATGCATGAAGTAATTTTTTTGAAAGGGTAATTGTTATATTTTTGTAGAAAACGCAGAATGGAATGCCGGAAAAGCCAACATATCAGGATCTATTGAGAGAAATTGAGGCGTTGAAGAGGGAAAACCAGGACTTGAAAAATCGAAAAGAAAAGTACCGATCCCTTTTTGACGATGCGCCGCTGGGAATTTTCAGAGCTACGGTGAAGGGTGAACTGCTGGAAATAAACAGGACTATGGCCGTTATGCTTGGGTATTCAAGTGTTGCAGAAGCATCCAGAAATATTAATGACGTATCTAATCAAGTATACGTCAGTGCAAAGCAGCGACAAGAAATTGTAAATGAGGTTTTATCATCAGGAGAAAGCAAATCAATTGAAGTTAAATTTAAAAAAAAGAATGGCAAAACCTTCGATATTAATTTAAGTATCAAAGTTGTTTTGGATGAGCAAGGGAAACACCGGTATATCGAGGGCATGGTTGAAGATATATCTCTAAGAAAAGAAACAGAGGATAATCTTATCCTCGAACGTAATCAGTTAAGAACACTTATTGATAATATTCCCGATTTCATTTACATCAAGGATGATAAAGGAAAATATGTTCTGGTTAATAAGGCACTTGTTAAGATGTTGAAGATGCGTTCGGGAAATCAGATCATAGGTAAAAAAGATCATGAAATATTTCCGGAAAAAATTGCCAGGGAATTTCAACGGGAAGATCGCCAAATTATGCATCAGGGCGTGCCCATCATCAACAAGAAAGAGACAAACCTGAACAAAACAGAACAATTTAAAAACATAGCATCATATTCGACAAAAGTACCGTTGTATGATCAAAACAACAAAATAATCGGTTTGGTTGGAGTCAGTCGTGACCTTTCAGAACTCAAAAAGGCCGAAGAAAAAATTAAAGTAAGCCAGGCCAACCTGAAGGCGGTTATCGAAAGCACAGATAATTCCATTTGGTCTGTTGATAAGAATTACAAAATCGTTGAATGCAACAGGGCATTCAGGTACACATTTAAAAAACTGTTTGGCAGTAGCATTCGGACGGGTTCGGTTATTTTACAGAAACTTCCCAACGAACATCTGAAAAAGTGGAAAAGATTTTATGATCGTTCTATAAAAGGAAAGCAATGGAAAGAGGAGTTGTGCTATCAAATTGAAGGAAGGAAGCACTGTTATGAGGTTTCGTTTAACCCGGTGATTGATGCAGGCGGAAAGGTATCTGGTGTGACCGTTTTTTCACAGGATATTTCAGAAAGAAAACAGGCGGAGGAGGTAATTCGGGAGAGTGAAGAACGTTTCAGACAACTGGCGGATAGTATCAATGATGCCTTTATAATGAGCCAGGGAAAAAAAATCATCTATACCAATCCGGCAGTGGAAAAGGTGTATGGTTCCATACCCGGTAATTTTGAAGATAGAGATTTATTATCAATGATACATCCGGCTGACAGTGACAGGATAAGGAAAACATTAAAATCAGAGGAATTTAAGAATCAAAGAGTTTTTGATGAGCAATTTCGCATTCAAAAGCAGGATGGTACAGTGCACTGGATCTGGCAACGTACATTCCCTATTACGAGGAAAGGACGAAAACAAAGATCGGTTACAGTTGCAACCGATATTACCAATCAGAAGGAACTTGAACAGGCTTTGATTATCAACAGGAAACAGCAAAGAGCTATTCTTGACAACATTCCGTATCTTGCCTGGCTGAAAGATAATCATGGTAAATACATATCTGTAAATGAGCCATTTGCAAGACATTATAATTGTTCTGTAGAAGAAATCATTGGAAAAACCGATTACGATCTGTGCGATCCGGAGCTTGCCAAAGGTTTTGAAGATAAGGATCAGGAAGTTAAAACCAAGTTGAAAAGAATGTTGTTCCAAAGTCAGGAAAACGTAAACGGACAATGGAGCGAAACATTCAAAGCTCCCATTTTTGATGAGCAGGGAAATGTTACAGGAATTACAGGCATGTCGCGTGATATTTCCGACCAAAAATCTATGGAAGATGCCATGCGGGCCAGTGAAGAACGCTTTCGTTCTTTACTGCAAAACTCGTCTGATGCTATTACCATTTTAAATAATGAAGGACTGATCATTTTTGAGAGTTCACTGCGAAGCAAAATATCCGATTTCTCTATTGAGGATCTTATCGGGAAAAAGATTTTCGAAATTGTGCACCCCGAAGATGCAAAATCCGTGGAAAAGGTTTTCAACCATGTTATTTCAAAACCGGATAAGTCTATGAAGTTGGAATATCGCAGTCTTCATAAAAATAAAAAATGGATTTATGTTGAAAGTATTTTTGCCAATAAATTAAACAATAAGGATATCAATGGCATTGTAGTTAATTCAAGGGATATCTCCGAGCGAAAAATGTCGGAATTGAAAGAAAAAGTTTATCATCACAACCTGATATTCCTCAGTAATTCAGCGCTTGATCTGCTTGGATTGTCCTTCAAAGATGATATTTATAAGTATATTTCCATCCGGTTGAACGAATACTTAGAAAATTCAATTGTAATTGTCAGTTCCTATAATGAGAGTGAAGAGGTATTCGATACCGAACAAATTGTGGGGTTAGGCGACACTTACGCGAAAGTCGAAAAATTGCTTGGTCGAAAAATCGGCGATGTCAAATTAAATATTCTTGAAGAGATCAAAAAGCAATTGTATACAGGAAAATTGATTACTCTGAATATTGATGAAGATGTGACGGACTGGGAACTGAAGTATATTTCAAGGGAGCAGTTTATTAAACTCTATGGTCTTTTTGATGTTAACAAAATATACAATATCAGCCTGGCCCGGCACAATAAACTTCTGGGTAATGTTACCATAATTACCAGGCATAAATCAATCATTAAATTCAAGCACATCATTGAAACATTTCTGCACCAGGTTTCCGTGGCCCTTCATCGAAGTCAGCTTGAGCATGAACTTGTGCAGGCCAAGGAAAAAGCGGAAGAATCCGACAAATTGAAATCAGCTTTCCTGGCAAATATGAGTCATGAAATCCGAACCCCCATGAACGGTATCTTGGGCTTTGCAGAGTTATTGAATGACGATGAAATAAGTCCGGGTAACCGGAAAAAATACATCGAGATAATCAATAATAATGGAAAAATGTTGATCAATCTCATTGATGATATCATTGATTTCTCAAAAATTGAAGCCGGACAGATAAAAATAGCATACAAAGACTTTTCATTAAATTCGCTACTGCATCAGGTTCACTCATCCTTCTTGTCCGAAAATCTGATCAATAACAAAGCCAGGGTTAAGCTTAGAATGCGCAAAGCACTTAGCAACAACCGTTGTTTTATACATTCAGATCCAAACCGTATTCGGCAGATTCTTACGAATCTTATTGGCAATTCCTTTAAATTTACTGATGAGGGATTCATTGAATTTGGCTATGCTTTTCACGATAAAGAGACCCTTCAGTTTTATGTAAAAGATACCGGAATTGGAATTCCCGCACAAAAACTTCAGAAAATATTTGAACGGTTTATTCAGGCTGATGATTCACCTACCCGGCGATACGGTGGTTCAGGCCTGGGGTTGGCCATCTCCAGGGGATTTGTTGAAATGCTGGGAGGAAAAATGTGGGCAGATTCGGAGGTTCATAATGGCTCTACATTTTATTTTACAATTCCATACAAGCCGGTTGATAAAGTGGAACCTGAAGAATCGGACAGACGGAAACCAAAAGAAAAATACGATTGGAAGGACAGATATATTTTGATTGCAGAGGATGATAAGTTTTCATACAAGTTTCTTGAAGGTTTCTTAAGGCAAACAAATGTGAATGTTGTGCATGCCCGGAATGGTCAGGAAGCTGTTGATATTTGCAAAGAAAATAAGGCCATTGATGTGGTTTTAATGGACATACAAATGCCGGAAGTCAATGGTTATGAGGCCACTGCACTTATTAAACAATTCAGAAAAGGATTGCCGATAATCGCGCAAACAGCCAACGCAATTCTCGAGGAAAGGGAAAAATGTCTGGACGCGGGTTGTGATGATTTTATTACAAAACCTGTGAATATAAAAGAATTATATGTGAAAATCGATAAGTTCATGAAGCAACAACAACCTTCTTAATCACTTGCCATTGTTACTTTTCATTGCGGTAGTTAGTTTTACCAGTCTTGCTTTTTATATAGTTCTAATTTGGAATTATCTCTATGGTTTAAAAAGACTTAAAAGAGAGGATAGGCTTTGGATGAACCACCATATCAAGGTTTCCGTTGTAATTGCCATTCGCGACGAAGAAATGAATGTGAGTGCATTATGTGAAAGTCTCATGGCTCAGACATATCCGTCAAAACTTACTGAGTTTATTCTAATTGATGATCACTCGGAGGACAAAACGCGATCGGTTTTAAAGAAGATCGCCGGAAAAGATAAACGGTTTCACATTGTTACATTAAATGATGATCAGAAAGGTAAAAAAGCTGCCCTGCGGAAAGGCGTGGAAACAGCATCCGGGGAGTTTATTCTTTCCACTGATGCTGATTGCAGGTTACCGGAAACCTGGATTTCGGAATATGTTGCCTTTTATGCAAAACACAAACCGAAATTAATTCTCGGGCCGGTAAAGATCGTTGGAATGGGTTTCTTTTCTGCTATGCAGCAACTTGAGATGCTGAGCTTGATGGGAACCACTGCAGGATCCGCGGGTATTGGAAGGCCTGTAATGTCCAATGCCGCCAACATGGGCTTTGTTAAGCAAGTTTTTGCAGAAACAGATTTGAAAACAGGTGTGCCTACCGGGGATGATGTTTTTTTGCTGGAACACATTAAAAAACGCTTTCCGGATAAAATTGATTTTTTATTTTCTGAAAAGGCAATTGTCGAAACCTCTTCCTCGGATGCAAAACAGTTTTTTCATCAGCGACTGCGGTGGGCTTCAAAGAGCAGGTATTTCAGTTCCCCTGACATTCAATATGCCGGCTGGATTGTGGCTCTTACAAACGGATTGTTGGTTTTATGTTTCTTATTATCTATCAAATGGTCATGGGCATTTATGATTTTTGTAACGGGCCTGGTTTTAAAATCCATTCCAGACTATCTTTTACTTCGCAGAACAGCGATTTTTTTTGGACAGAGAAATGTTTTAAAGCTGTTTTTTCCGGTACAAATGATATACCCCTTCTACGCGGTAACATTCGTGTTTTTGGGTTTAACCATGCCTTACCGGTGGAAAGGGAGAACCTACTGAATTGGAAAGTATTACCTAACCCCTGTTTACCCGGTGAATCGGGGACATAGAAAATGTTGCATTTCACCGAATGGGTAAGGTGAAATGCTTACTTTTTCTTCGTCGATTGAGCGTAATCGCTCAATTTGGGTATTATTCTTTTTCCCAGCATAAATGATATAACCGGATTCCTGTAAAATAACAGAAATAAGGTGCTTCATACAAGAAATTTAAGGTAATTTGTTTTGTGTTGGCTTCAATGTTATTGGAATTTACGGATTATTTGAATGTGATGTCTTTTACATGTTTGATAAAGAATTTTCCCTGTCTGGCGCCAGTGATTTTGTCAGAATGGAATTGCAAATCCTCAAATTCCACATTTTGCACGGTATGCTTGCTATCAAAACCCGATATAATGGAAAACGGGGTAGGTCCATCCACAACACGTATATTTTTAAATGAAATGTTTTTTACATGTCCGCGGTATGCTGCATGAAATTCCTGCTTGCCTTCCCTGATTTTTTGCACCCCGTCCCAGGCACCGTGCAGATAATATTTACTCCGGTAATTTTCTTCATTGGGTCGATCGTAACTGTACTGTGAGAGAAATATGGCAATATCAATGAGTTTGTGCTGTGCATTCTCAATTCGTATATCCTCATAAATGACATTTTGCACTGTGGCATAATCGCCGTTATGTATGCTAATCACGGCTCCCCGGTCCACGTTGATTACATCAATATTTCTGAACACCACGTTTTCAACCTTTTCCGAACGTAGTTCAAATCCTATTTCAATGGCATTTCCCCAGGCCATGTTCCATAATACACAATTTTCTACAAGGATATCAGTAGCATTGTTTCCCAAAGGTTTTGGATCCGGGTAATAACTGCGATCGCCCGGGGTTTTGATTACAATACAATCATCGTTGCATCTGAGAAAGGAATTTTTCACCAATACATTTTTAGAACTGCATATGTCAATTCCGTCCGACCCGGTATCCCAGTTCAGTAATTTAACATTATCAAATAAAATGTTTTCGCAATCACTGGGCTGGATTGTCCATCTCAAACTATTCAGAAACAATATCCCTGAAACTTCGACATTGTTTGCGTTATTCATTTTTATCAATCTGGGCAAATCGAGTTTTTCGTTATCACCTCCATCAATGATGCCTCTTCCGGTGATTTTTATATTATCAACATTTTGCAGATCGAACATACCTTTCACGATTGCCCCACCTTCAATATGTATATGCTGATTTGATTCTAACTTGTAATGCTTAACATCATAGATTTTACCTTCATCAAAAACCAGGATATCCTTACCTTTTTTGGTTTTAGGAAGAGTTGGTGGATTTGTTAGAATATATAACGGACGCACGTTTTCACCGTTGAGTTCGATGCTTAATTGAGTAGGTTCGTTTAGAATGAAACCAATTTTATTGCTCGTTGAAATAAAGCTTATTTCCTCGCTTTTTGGTCGGATATCAACCCATTTGATGTCACGTGTTGAATATATTTCAATTTCAACCTCCCCTTGAAAATCAAAATAGGTGAATGCAAAATGAGGTGTATTGTAAACAAAGGATTCCTGCCCGTTTACCATTACTTTAAAATCTGGTGCAACTTCGGTTCCTTGGGGTGGTTGGTAAAGTCTCAGATGTTCGGCGCACACAGACTGTATGCTTACAAGTATGATTAAAGCGAGTAATGTTTTTATTTTATTCATAATATATGAAATTTTAAAACAGGTTGTCTTTTATTTGGAACAGTCAACGAAAAGATGGGTTTATTAAAACCCTAAAAAAATTGTATACATAGAATCAGTGAATCAAAAATCAGGATAGATTTATAGTTCGGGCATATACATGTTCTCTGTTTTTAAACCGGCCTCCTTCATAACTTTGAAGCAATAATCCAGTTTATTG